>NZ_JAUYQU010000326.1 GCF_030697065.1 Bradyrhizobium sp. | reverse complement strand
AAGGCCGCGCAGACCATCGTGCATCTGGCGATGATTTTTGAGGAGCGGGCCTAACCAAGGGCCCGGACTCAAAATATCGAAAACAACCCCATGCAATGCAAAGACAACCCTACGATAATACCTTTTCACGCCGGTGCGGCGCTCAGGAAGCCCGCGCCGTCACCATCCAGATCGAGCCGCCCAGCCGCACCTGCTGCCCGCTGGCGAACGGCGCCAGCGCCTCGCGGATCGAACCCTTCGCGGCGTCGCGCACCTCCGGCGGCTGACCATCGAGCGCGCGGTTGGCGGGGCCGATCTCCAGCACCGCCTCCACCGCCGCATCGAGGCCGCGGCCGATCGCGAGATCGAGTTCGAAATGGCACGGCTCCAGGGCGATGCCGGAAAACCCGGCCTCCTCCAGAATGCGCTGCACGCGCGCCCCGGATGCGAAGGCAAACGGACCGGGGTCTTCGGGCCCCTGCTGCGGCAGTTTTGGTACGTGCCGGTAGACCGCTTGCAGCGGCGCCATCATCCACGGATTTTCCCGCGGCTCGCGCCAGCAGGCGAAGGCCAGCCGTCCCGAAGGCCGCAGCGCCCGGCGCATATTGGCGAAGGACACCGCCGGCTCGGCGAAGAACATCACGCCGAACCGCGACACCAGCAGGTCGAAGCTTTCAGGCTCGAATGGAAAGACCGTGGCATCCGCCAGCACGAACTCGACCGGCTGGCCCGCCGGCGTGACCTGCCGCGCCCGCGCCAGCATCGGCGCCGAGATATCGACGCCCAGCACATGACCGGCCGGGCCTGTCCGATGCGCCAGCGCCAGGGCGATGGCGCCGCAGCCGCACCCGACATCGATGATGCGCTCGGCGGGCCTGACCCCGGCGCGGTCGATCAGGATCTCCGTGACCGGCGCCAGCAGCACGTCCTGCGACGCCTGCCGGTCGGTCCAGCGCTGGCCGGCCGGGCCGTTCCAGTAGGCAATCTGGTCCGCGTTGAGATCGTGGCCTGCCGGCGTGTCCATCACGCGCTATTTCGCGCCATCGGCCTTGGCCCGCTTCGCCGGCGGATCCTTCGCAACGGTTTTCGGCGCACTGTCGCCGCGCATGGTGCCCCAGGGATCGGAAGACCCCTTCTGTTCGGGGATGCGGCCCAGCGACTTCTGATAGGCCCGCTCCGCTTCCTTTTCGGCCTTGATCTCATGCTCGGGCTTGCCCTCGAGTTCCCCGTATTTGGGGATCGATTTTTGGGCAAAAGCCGGCCCGGCCAGAAGCGCGAAGACGATGGCGGCGAGCAAAACTCTCATGGCGGACCTCCGGTCTAACCTGCCCGCCTGGTTGCCTCGCAACTTCGGCGCGCCTCTCTTCGCTTCACGATCGCTCACACAAAGGCGGGCTCCGCCCCTGGCTTGCCCAGCCGAAGCCCGCGCAGCGGGCGAAGGCTGGTAGGCGGCGACGGATTCGAACCGCCGACCCTCTCGGTGTAAACGAGATGCTCTAACCAGCTGAGCTAGCCGCCCTCGACGCCTGTTTACCGCTGCCCTGCCCCCGGGCGCAAGCCGGGCCGCTAACCAAAAAAAAGCGGCGCCCCGTGGGACGCCGCTGGTATCTCATTGCAGGCTAAACTGCTCAGTGCGCGGTAAGTCCACCGGCCGCTTCGTCGGTGTCGCCCTTGACCGGCACCTTGGTGTCCTCTTCCCAGACGATCGGCACCGGCTTCCGCACCAGGGCCTGCGCGACGACGTCGTCGAGGCGGGCCACCGGGATGATGGTCATGCCGCCCTTGATCGCATCGGAAATCTCCGTGAGATCCTTGGCGTTGTCCTCGGGGATCAGCACCGTCTTGATGCCGCCGCGGGCCGCCGCCAAGAGCTTCTCCTTCAGGCCGCCGATCGGCAGCACGCGGCCGCGCAGCGTGATCTCGCCGGTCATGGCGACATCGTGCCGGACCGGGATGCCGGTCATGATCGAGACGATCGCGGTCGCCATCGCGACGCCGGCCGACGGTCCGTCCTTCGGGGTCGCCCCCTCCGGCACGTGGACGTGGATGTCGCGGCGGTCGAACAGCGGCGGCTCGATGCCGAAGCCGACGGCGCGCGAGCGGACATAGGATGCCGCCGCCGAAATCGACTCCTTCATCACGTCGCGCAGATTGCCCGTGACCGTCATCTTGCCCTTGCCGGGCATCATGACGCCTTCGATGGTGAGCAGCTCGCCGCCGACATCGGTCCAGGCCAGGCCCGTGACGATACCGACCTGGGGCTCGCTCTCGATCTCGCCATAGCGGTACTTCGGCACGCCGAGAAACTCCTCGAGGGATTTCTCGGTGACCTTCACCGTCTTCTTCTTCGACATCATGAGTTCCTTCACCGCCTTGCGGGCGAGTGTCGAAAGCTCACGTTCGAGGTTACGCACGCCCGCTTCGCGGGTGTAGCGGCGGATCATCAGCAGCAAGGCGTCGTCGTCGATCGACCACTCCTTGGAGTCGAGGCCGTGCTTGGCGACCGCGTTCGGGATCAGATGCTTGCGGGCAATCTCGACCTTCTCGTTCTCGGTGTAGCCGGCGATCCGGATGATCTCCATGCGGTCCATCAGCGGTCCCGGAATATTCAGCGTATTCGCGGTCGTGATGAACATCACGTTGGAAAGATCGTAATCGACCTCGAGGTAGTGATCGGCAAAGGTGCCGTTCTGCTCGGGGTCCAAAACCTCGAGCAGGGCCGACGACGGATCGCCGCGGAAATCGGCGCCCATCTTGTCGATCTCGTCGAGCAGGAACAGCGGGTTCGAGGTCTTCGCCTTGCGCATCGACTGGATGATCTTGCCGGGCATCGAGCCGATATAGGTGCGGCGGTGTCCGCGGATCTCCGCTTCATCCCGCACGCCGCCGAGCGAAACGCGCACGAATTCGCGCCCCGTCGCCTTGGCGATGGACTTGCCGAGCGAGGTCTTGCCGACGCCGGGAGGCCCGACCAGGCACAGGATCGGTCCGGTCAGCTTGTTGGCGCGCGACTGCACCGCGAGATACTCGACGATACGGTCCTTGACCTTCTCCAGCCCGTAGTGGTCGTTGTCGAGCACGGCCTGCGCGGCGACCAGATCCTTCTTGACCTTGGACTTCTTGTTCCACGGGATCGACAGCAGCCAATCGAGGTAGTTGCGCACGACGGTGGCTTCCGCGGACATCGGCGACATCTGGCGCAGCTTCTTCAGCTCGTGCTGCGCCTTCTCGCGGGCTTCCTTGGAGAGCTTGGTCTTGGCGATCTTGTCTTCCAGATCGGCCAGCTCGTCGCGACCTTCGTCGTCGCCGAGCTCTTTCTGGATCGCCTTCATCTGCTCGTTGAGATAATATTCGCGCTGGGTCTTCTCCATCTGGCGCTTGACGCGCGAGCGGATGCGCTTCTCGACCTGCAGCACCGAGATCTCGCTCTCCATAAGTCCGAGCACCTTTTCCAGGCGCGCGGTGACGGACAACGTCTCCAGGATGCCCTGGCGATCGGCGATCTTGACGGCGAGATGCGAGGCCACGGTGTCGCCGAGCTTGGCGAAATCGGTGATGGCCTGGACCACGCCGACCACTTCGGCCGAGATCTTCTTGTTGAGCTTCACATAGCTCTCGAAGTCGGACACGACCGAGCGCGCCAGGGCTTCCGCCTCGACGGACGTGGCGTCGGTATCGGCGAGCGCGACCGCGGTCGCTTCGTAATATTCCGCGCGGTCGGAGTATTTCTGCACGCGTGCGCGCTCGAGCCCTTCGACCAGCACCTTGACGGTGCCGTCGGGCAATTTGAGCAGCTGCAACACGCTGGCGAGCGTGCCGGTTTCATAGATCGAATCGGGGTTCGGATCGTCGTCCGACGCGTTCTTCTGCGTCGCGAGCATGATCAGCGCGTCATTCTTCATGACTTCTTCGAGCGCCCGGATCGATTTCTCGCGGCCGACAAACAGCGGCACGATCATGTGCGGGAAGACCACGATGTCGCGCAGCGGCAGCACCGGATAGGAATGGCTTTCGCCGTGAACGATAGATGGCCGGGGTTTGGGGGGCGTCATGGCCTGTTCCTTTTGTTGTGCCCCCTTGCTCGCAGTCCGCGATCTTGCGCAACCGCCACAAGGTGCCTGTAAGGTCCGGTTCGGCCGACCGCATCGCGGCCTGCATTCCCGGATCGTTTGATCGGCGAATCTAACGGTTAGTTCTTCATCACCGACAGCATTAGGTGGCTATCGGCCATGGGGGTGTCAAGTCGCGGGAAAGGCCCGCCATTCGGCGGCTCACGCGGAAAAAAGCGACGCAACAGCGGCCGCCGAAACCGGCGGCCGACGCTTACGCAAACTTGATCCCCGGCAGCGGGAGCGCGATCAGGCGCTGGCGCTGCTCTCGACGGCGCGATCGGAACGATCGGCATAGATGTAAAGCGGACGCGCGGTGCCCTCAACGACTTCGCGCGAAATCACGACCTCTTCGACGCCTTCCAGTCCCGGGAGATCGAACATGGTCTCCAGCAGGATGCTTTCGAGAATCGAGCGCAGGCCGCGCGCGCCGGTCTTGCGTTCGATCGCCTTGCGGGCAACCGCGCCCAGCGCCTCGTCGGCGAAGGTGAGTTCGATATTCTCCATCTCGAACAGCCGCTGATACTGCTTCACCAGCGCGTTCTTCGGATCGGTCAGAATCTTCTTCAGCGAAGCCTCGTCGAGATCCTCCAGCGTGGCGACCACCGGCAGCCGGCCGACGAATTCCGGGATCAGGCCGTATTTCAGCAGATCCTCGGGCTCGACGTGACGGAATATCTCGCCGGTGCGGCGGTCTTCCGGCGCCAGCACCTGGGCGGCGAAGCCGATCGAGGTCGAGCGTCCGCGTGCCGAGATGATCTTCTCCAGCCCGGAGAACGCGCCGCCGCAGATGAACAGGATGTTGGTGGTGTCGACCTGCAGGAACTCCTGCTGCGGATGCTTGCGGCCGCCCTGCGGGGGCACCGAGGCAACGGTGCCTTCCATGATCTTCAGCAGCGCCTGCTGCACGCCCTCGCCCGAGACGTCACGGGTGATCGAGGGGTTGTCGGACTTGCGGCTGATCTTGTCGATTTCGTCGATATAGACGATGCCGCGCTGCGCGCGCTCGACGTTGTAGTCGGCCGACTGCAGCAGCTTCAGGATGATGTTCTCGACGTCCTCGCCGACATAGCCGGCTTCGGTCAGCGTCGTCGCATCGGCCATGGTGAACGGCACGTCGAGAATCCGCGCCAGCGTCTGCGCCAGCAGCGTCTTGCCCGAGCCGGTCGGACCGATCAGCAGGATGTTCGACTTCGCCAGTTCAACGTCATTGTGCTTGGTCTGGTGATTGAGCCGCTTGTAGTGATTGTGGACGGCGACCGAGAGCACCTTCTTGGCGTGGCTCTGGCCGATCACGTAATCGTCGAGGACCTTGCAGATTTCCTTCGGGGTCGGGATGCCGTCGCGCGACTTCACCAGCGAGGATTTGTTTTCCTCCCGGATGATGTCCATGCACAGTTCGACGCATTCGTCACAGATGAATACCGTGGGACCCGCGATCAGTTTGCGGACTTCGTGCTGGCTCTTGCCACAGAACGAGCAATACAGCGTGTTCTTGGAGTCGCTCGTGCCGACCTTACTCATTCTTATCTCCGTCCGCCGTTCGATCTCGTCCGCTCGATCGCCCCATTCCGGCACTGGGCCGGCACAGGTCCTAGATAGAGCAAAATCCGTACCAAAAAAGACCCTAGCTTCAGATACCGCACGAATCGCGGCTCAACTCGAATCCCCCGCAAAGCATAACCTATCCCAGCTAGCCAACCATGGTCGCACCCGACTATCAAGAATTCGCTAATTGCCGGGCCACCCGGTACCCGTGACAATACCGTGATTTGCGGCGTTCACGCGAGGCGAACCTGTCGAAATCGGCCGGGCGTTGCGCGATTGCCACGCCGCCAGACCGGCACGAAAGCAGAACTTGCTGCCCATTGGGAGCATAGCTGTCCCGCTCGGGCAGCCGATCCTGCCCCAGGCAATGCGCAACACCGGACAATTACGGGGTCTTCTAGGGGGCTTTGGCCGCCACTTCTTCCTGGCGCTTGTCGATCACCTTGTCGACGATGCCGAAGTCGCGGGCCATCTCGGCGGTGAGGAACTTGTCGCGTTCCAGCGCATCCTCGATCGCCTTGAAGGTCTGGCCGGTGTGCTTGACGTAGATCTCGTTGAGCCGCTTCTTCAGGTTCAGGATTTCCTGGGCGTGCAGCATGATGTCGGTGGCCTGGCCCTGGAAGCCGCCCGAGGGCTGGTGCACCATGATGCGCGAATTCGGCAGCGAGAAGCGCATGTCCTTGTGGCCGGCGGCCAAAAGCAGCGAACCCATCGACGCCGCCTGCCCGGTGCAGAGGGTCGAAACCGGCGGACGGATGAACTGCATCGTGTCGTAGATCGCAAGGCCCGACGTCACCACGCCGCCGGGCGAGTTGATGTACATCGAGATTTCCTTCTTCGGATTCTCGGCCTCGAGGAACAGCAGCTGCGCGACGGTCAGCGTCGCCATGCCGTCCTCGACCGGCCCGGTCACGAAGATGATGCGTTCCTTCAGCAGGCGCGAAAAGATGTCGTAGGCGCGTTCGCCGCGGTTGGTCTGTTCGACCACCATCGGCACGAGTTGCATGTAGGTTTCGACGGGATCGCGCATTAGTCACCCAAGGGTTAAGCAGAAAGTTTGGAGGCGGACATCCACCGGCAGGCAGCGAAGAGAGGTTGCCGGGCGCGGACGAACGCCCCGTGATGCAGGACTTCAAGGTTCAGATATGGGCCAATTCCCCGGTAACAAGACCGGGGCAATGACTGGCGGAACTGGCTGCAGTTGAAGCTGATTCGCCTGGCCGGGCATAGGACGGATGCCGCCGCCATGCCGGTTTCGCTCCTCAACCTTAACGCCGGACTGACGTATGGCTCCCGTCAGGCGGCGCTCTTCTCCGCGTCGTCGTCCTTGTAGAGGTCCTCGCGGGTGACCTTCTTTTCAGTCACGGTGGCCAATTCGAGGATGAAATCAACCACCTTGTCCTCGTAGATCGGTGCACGAAGCTGGGCGAGCGCGTTGGTATTGCTGCGATAGTAGTCCCAGACTTCCTTCTCGCGGCCGGGCATCTGGCGCGCGCGCTCGATCACCGCGCGGCTGACTTCGTCGTCGGTGACCGTGATCTTGTTCTTCTCGCCGATCTCGGACAGCACCAGGCCGAGCCGGACCCGGCGGTCGGCGATCTTCTGGTATTCTTCCTTGGCGGCCTCTTCCGTGGTGTCTTCGTCGGCGAAAGTCTTGCCGCCCGACTCCATCTCGGCCTTGATCGAGTTCCACATCAGGTTGAACTCCTCCTCGACCAGCGACGGCGGCGCCTCGAAGCGGTGGGCCTCGTCGAGCCGGTCCAGCAGCATGCGCTTGACCTTCTGGCGGGTGGCGCCGGCGAATTCGGCCACCAGCCGCTCGCGCGCGGCTTCCTTCAGCTTGTCGAGGGATTCGAGGCCGAGCGTCTTGGCGAACTCGTCATCGACGACACTGTCCTGCGGCGCTTCGATCGCGGTCGCGGTGGTCTCGAACTCGGCCGCCTGGCCAGCGAGCTTCTCGCTGGCGTAGTTCTTCGGGAACGAGACCTTCAGGGTGCGGGTCTCATTGGCCGCGATGCCGATCAACTGCTCCTCGAAGCCGGGAATGAACTGCCCGGCCCCGATCACGACCTGGATGCCCTCGCCGGCGCCGCCATCGAACGGCACGCCGTCGATGCTGCCCTTGAAGGAGATCGTGACCCGGTCGCCGGTCTCGGCCTTGGCGCCCTCGGCCTTGGCGGCATAGGGCCTGTTCTGGTCGGCGATGCGCTTGATGGCCTCGTCGACGTCGGCGTCGGTGACTTCAACGACCGGCTTCTCGACGGTAAAGCTCTTGAAATCGGCGAGCGCGATCGCGGGCACCACCTCGATCGAGACGGTGTAGGTGAGATCGGATTTGCCCGACAGGATGTCCTCGACCTCCTTGGCCTCCGTCGGCATGGTGATCTTGGGTTCGGTGGCGAGGCGAAAGCCGCGCTCGGTAAAGATCTGCGTGTTGGTGTCGCGGATGGTCTGGTCGATGGTCTCGGCCATCACCGAGCGGCCATACACCTTCTTGAGGTGGCTCACCGGCACCTTGCCCGGGCGGAAGCCGTTGAGTTTGACCTTGTCCTTGAGCTCAACCAGCTTGACGTCCGCCTTGGCATCGAGATCCGATGCGGGAACGCTGATCTGGAATTCGTGCTTCAAGCCCTCTACGAGGGTTTCTGTGACCTGCATGGCGTCCATCTTCTTCCCGCTTGGTCCGGCCTCTTTCGGCACGGACATTGTCAATCTGGTCGCGCGAGGCTTCATCACCTGCGCCGGTGGTTCGGCGGCCCCATCCCCGGGGAAATCACCCCTTTGGAGACGGGTCCTCCAGCAATTCTATGCACACGCGGTCAGCGCTTGGTGCGGGCGGAGGGACTCGAACCCCCACAACTTTCGTCACTGGAACCTAAATCCAGCGCGTCTACCAAGTCCGCCACGCCCGCTATGAGCATCTCGTTCGGCCGCGATGCGGCGGGCGGCGGGCTTATAACATGGGCTCACCTGTTCGCAGCAAAAAAATGGCCGTTTTCGAGCCTTCTGGACGTAGCTGCGACGGCTGGACTTCTCAAGGCAAAAATGATCGGGATCGGCAATGGCAGATCGCATTCCAAGGCTCGACCGACGCGGCCTCCTGGCCGGTTTGGGCGCAACCGCCCTCGCCCCGGCCATCCCGTCGATCACGGCCGCCCAGGGGCGTTCGTCGCTGGCCCTGCAGGCCAACGAGGCCGTGGTCGGCTTGCGTCCGGGAGGCCCCGGCACTCCGGTATGGACGCTTGAGGGGCCGGCATCCGGTGCGGGCTTCCGGTTCAAGCGCGGCGAGACGCTGGAGGTCACGCTCGGAAACAGACTGCCGGTTCCGATTGCCACGAGCTGGCGCGGCATCGACGGGGTTCCCGGCGCCGAACCGCTGGCGGCGCGGCCGCCGCTGGCACTGGGGGCACGGGAAACCCTCGTGATTCCCTTGCGTCACGCCGGAACGTTCCTGTGCGACTTCAGGCTGCTTGGCGATGGCCAGGCGCGCCCTTCCGCGGTGCGCGCGCTGATCGTTGGCGAGAGCGAGCCGGTTTCCGTCGATCGCGACGAGGTGATGCTGATCGAAGACTGGCGGCTGCGCCCGGACGGGACCGCGATCGCGCCGGGCCGCGATCCCGGGAACGCGGATTCGCTCTACACCGTCAACGGGGTGACCACGGCCGACATCCACGCCCGAATCCACCAGCGGCTGCGGCTTCGCTTCATCAATGGCTGCCAACGCAATGTCATTGCTGTCAAAATAGAGAACCACGAGGTCCGCGTGATGGCGATCGACGGCCAGCCGGCCGAGCCGTTTCCGGCGCGAAACGGCGCGCTGGTGCTGCCGCCGGGAGGCCGGGTCGACGCCTTTGTGGATGTCACCGGAGCTGCGGGCTCGAACTCACCGATCCTGCTCCACGACGGCAAGGAAGCGCGCACGCTCGGCAGGCTGGTCGTGACGGAACAGCCGGCGAACCGACCAGCCCCGCTCCCCGCCGCCGCCGAGCTGGCCTCCAACGGCCTGCCGGCCCGGCTCGATCTCAAAAGCGCGTTGCGGGTCGATCTGGCGCTCGGCGGATCGCCGGCCGAGTGGGTGACGCCGGCGAATTTTGCGATTTCCGCCGCCCCCGCCTTCCGCGCCAAGACGGGCCGCGTCGTGGTGCTGGCCTTGACCAACCGCGCGGCCATGACGACAGTGTTCCACCTGCATGGCCATCATTTCCGCCTGCTCGACCGCCTCGACGACGGCTGGAAACCGTATTGGCTGGACACGCTGGCGATCGAGCCGGGGCAGACCCAGCGGATCGCCTTTGCCGCCGAATACGCCGGCCGCTGGCTGATCGAATCCGTCGCGACCGACTGGGCGGCGCCGCGCCTCGTCAGGTGGTACAGTGTCGAGTGAGGAGACCCGCATGAGCAAAACCACTCTCACCATCCGCAGTGTCAGGGCCCGCACGGTCGTCGCGCCGATCGGCCGGCCGGTCAAAACCGCCTTTGGCGTGATCGAGGCAGCGCCGCTGGTGCTGATCGATGTCGAGACCGATCAAGGCGTTACCGGGCACTCCTACATCTTCGCCTACACCCGACTGACCCTGAAACCGCTGGTGCTGCTGATCGAGGAGATCGGCCGCGACCTCAGCGGCAAGGCGATCGCGCCGTTCGACCTGATGGCGGCGATGGACGCCAAATTCCGCTTGCTCGGCTGGCAGGGCCTGGTCGGGATGGCGGTGTCCGGCCTCGACATGGCGTTCTGGGATGCGCTGGGCCAGGCGGCGAGCCAGCCGCTGGCCGTGTTGCTCGGCGGATCAGCGCGGCCGATCCGGGCCTATGACAGCTACGGCGTGGTCGATCCCAAAGCCGACGCCAAAGACCTCAAGCGTTCGCTCGACCAGGGTTTTGGGGGCATCAAGATCAAGGGTGGCGACGGCGACGCCGCCAATGACGAGCGGGTGGTCAAAGGGGTTCGCGACCTGATCGGTCCCGACATCGCGCTGATGATCGACTTCAACCAATCGCTCGATCCCGCGGAAGCAACACGCCGGATCGAACGTCTGGCGCCCTACGATCTGCACTGGATCGAAGAACCGGTGGCGCAGGAAAACCTGCTCGGCCACGCCGAAGTCCGCGAGCTGTCACCGACCCCGATCCAGGCCGGCGAGAACTGGTGGTTCCCGCGCGGCTTTGCCGAAGCGATCGCGGTCGGCGCTTCCGATTTCATCATGCCCGACCTGATGAAATGCGGCGGCGTCACTGGCTGGCTCCGGATCGCCGGCCAGGCCGACGCGGCCTCGATCCCGATGTCGAGTCACCTGTTTGCCGAGGCCAGTGCCCACATGCTGGCGGTGACGCCGACGGCGCACTGGCTCGAGGTTCTGGACCTCGCCCGCGCGGTTCTGGCCGAGCCGATCGAAATCATCGATGGCGCGGTGACGGCACGCGGACCCGGCCTCGGACTGTCATGGGACGAGGCAGCCGTGGCAAAATATCTGGTGTGAACGGCTTGCACCGGCGTCATCGTCCGCGAATGGGCATGACAGTCTTCTTGTCTCAATAGTCGATTCCGAACTCGTCATAGAGCCGCCGGAATACCGCCGGCAGCACTTCCGGCAGATCTTCGGCGATCAGGCCTGGCCCCGCCTCGCGCGCGGCCTCGCCGTGCATCCAGACGCCGATCGAGGCGGCCTCGAACGCCGGCACGGCTTGGGCCAGCATCGCGGCAATCATCCCTGCCAGCACGTCGCCGGCGCCGGCGGTGGCAAGCCAGGGCGGCGCATTGGACGCGATGATGGCGCGTCCGTCCGGCGCGGCCACCACGGTATCCGGTCCCTTGAGCAGGACGACGGCGCCGCTGCGTTCGGCGGCGGCCCGCACCCGCTCCAGTTTCGAGCGATTGGGATGCTTGTTGCTGATGTCGCTGAACAACCGCGGAAACTCGCCTTCATGCGGCGTCAGCACGATTTGCTTGTCGGGCGACCCCGTGATCGCCTCGAACAGCCGATCGGGGGCCGCCGCAAAGCTGGTCAGCGCGTCGGCATCAAGCACGAGGCTGCGCTGCGCCGACAGCGCGGTGAGAACGAAATCGCGGGTGCGGTCGCCGATCCCGGCGCCGGGACCGATCACGACGGCGTTGAGGCGCCGGTCGCCCAGCAACTGCGCGAACTCGACCGCGCTGTCGATGGCGTGGACCATCACGGCGGTCAGCGCCGCGGCGTTGACGGCCAGGGCTTCACGGGGCGATGCCAGCGTCACCAGCCCGGCCCCGGCGCGCAGACAGCCCCGCGCCGCCAGCCGCGCCGCGCCGGTCGCAGCGATATCTCCTGACACGATGACCGCGTGGCCGCGGGCGTATTTGTGGCCCTCGATCCGCGGCACCGGAAACGACAGGCGCCAGGTTTGCGGCACGTTTTCGAAAGTCTGCGGCTTGATCTCCGCGAGCACGTCGGGGGCGATGCCGATATCGGCGACGCGCACCCGGCGGCCTGCATGGATCCGGCCCGGCATCAGCAGATGCGCCGGCTTGCGCCGGAAGAACGTCACGGTCTCGGTGGCGTTGACGGCGATGCCCATGACCGCTGCGGTGGTGCCGTTGATGCCGCTCGGCAGGTCGACGCTGAGAACCGGCGCGCCGTTGGCATTGATGGCCGCGATCATCGCGTAGGGTTCGCCCTCGACGGGGCGGTTGAGACCGGCGCCGAACAGCGCATCGATGATCAGCGCGGGCTTGCCGATCGCCTGCGGATTGAACGGCAGCACCGGAAACTTCCAGCCCTTCGCCGCGGAGGCGGCATCGCCCTGCAAAGAGTCCCTTTCACACAGCAGGATGACCGAGACCTCGCGGCCGCGCGCCGCCAGCTCCGCCGCCGCCACAAAACCGTCGCCGCCATTGTTGCCGCCGCCGGCGACCACCAGGATCGGCCCCTCCTCCACCAGATCCATCGCGGCTTCGGCAACGGCCTGACCGGCGCTGAGCATCAGCGCGAACCCCGGCGTGCCCGCGGCAATGGTCAGCCGGTCGGCCCGATCCATCTCGGCGGTTGTAAGAACTTCCATGCCGAATTCCCGATCCACGCGCCTCATCCTGAGGCATTCCTCGTCTCGCGCACACATCTGGTCGGTGCCGTCTGCACACCGATTGACCTGTTTGCCTATTCTGTAGGCTACAGTATCATGGCATGTCGCTCCAAGCGCTGGTCCCTGCCTGTTAAAAGTCTGATAACATTTCAAAATCAGGCAACGTGACAACTTGGCATAGACCCTGCTTTTGGGGAAGCTGGCTCGGGACCGTCATGCCATGAGGGTCCGGAACAGACTCGACCGCTTGCGCGCCACGCGCTTCGTGAAACCAACCTGCAGTCTGCAACATGGAAGTGCCCGGGAGGCGTTCAGTGAAAAAAATAGAAGCCATCATCAAGCCATTCAAGCTCGACGAGGTGAAGGAGGCGCTCCAGGAGGTCGGACTGCAAGGCATCACCGTTACCGAAGCCAAGGGCTTCGGGCGACAAAAGGGGCATGCCGAACTCTATCGCGGCGCCGAATACATCGTGGACTTTCTGCCCAAGGTCAAAATCGAGATCGTGATCGGCGACGACCTGGTCGAGAAGGCGATCGACGCGATCCGGCGCGCCGCCCAGACCGGCCGCATCGGCGACGGCAAGATCTTCGTCTCCAACATCGAGGAAGCCATTCGCATCAGGACCGGCGAGTCCGGGCTGGACGCCATCTGATCTGCCGCTTTTGGCGGCACGCCGATCCCGTATCGGCACTCTGATATTGTATTGGGCTTGGCCCGATTGTATTGACCATGCCTGACGGTCGCCGCCCGCGGCCCGATCGCGATGACCTGTAAGCCAGAAGGGGTATTCATGAAGACCGCCAAAGACGTCCTGAAGTCGATCAAGGACAACGACGTCAAATACGTCGACCTGCGTTTCACCGATCCGCGCGGCAAGTGGCAGCATGTGACCTTCGACATCAGCATGATCGACGAGGAAATCTTCGCCGAGGGCACGATGTTCGACGGCTCCTCGATCGCCGGCTGGAAGGCGATCAACGAATCCGACATGACCCTGATGCCCGATCCCGTCACCGCGACGATCGATCCGTTCTTCGCCGAAACCACCATGGTCATCACCTGCGACGTGCTGGAGCCGACCACCGGCGAGCCCTACAACCGCGACCCGCGCGGCATGGCCAAGAAGGCCGAAGCGATGGTCAAGTCGATGGGCATCGGCGACACCGTGTTCTTCGGACCGGAAGCCGAGTTCTTCGTGTTCGACGACGTGCGCTACCAGACCACCCCCTACAACACCGGCTTCAAGCTGGATTCATCGGAACTGCCGACCAACTCGGACACCGAATATGAGGGCGGCAACCTCGGCCACCGCATCCGCACCAAGGGCGGCTACTTCCCCGTTCCGCCGCAGGACTCGGTGCAGGACATGCGCTCGGAAATGCTGGGCGCAATGGCCAAGATGGGCGTCAAGGTCGAGAAGCATCACCACGAGGTCGCCTCCGCCCAGCACGAACTCGGCATGAAGTTCGACACGCTGACGCTGATGGCCGACCAGATGCAGATCTACAAGTACTGCATCCACCAGGTCGCGCACATCTACGGCAAGACCGCCACCTTCATGCCGAAGCCGGTCTATGGCGACAACGGTTCGGGCATGCACTGCCACCAGTCGATCTGGAAGGACGGCAAGCCGGTATTTGCCGGCAACAAATACGCCGACCTCTCCGAGACCTGCCTGCACTACATCGGCGGCATCATCAAGCACGCCAAGGCGATCAACGCCTTCACCAATCCGTCGACCAACTCCTACAAGCGCCTGGTCCCGGGCTATGAAGCCCCGGTGCTGCTGGCCTACTCCGCGCGCAACCGCTCGGCCTCCTGCCGCATCCCCTACACCAACAACCCGAATGCCAAGCGCGTCGAGGTGAGTTTCCCCGATCCGTTGTCCAATCCCTACCTCGACTTCGCCGCGATGGTGATG
>NZ_JAUYQU010000325.1 GCF_030697065.1 Bradyrhizobium sp. | reverse complement strand
ATATCGACATGAATCCCGTTGAGGGCGTTCGCGCAACGGGTGGCAACTGGGTGGAGCAAATCCGGTTCGCGGTCGTACCACAAGTGCTCTCAAACGTCGTAAGCTACACGCTTCTGCGCTTCGAAATAAATGTGCGGGGTGCCTCAGTGATGGGTTTTGTCGGTGCAGGGGGAATCGGCAAGGAGTTGCTGGGTTCGATCCGGCAATTCTACTACTCGGACGTCAGTGCCATCCTCCTGATGATCATTGCGACCGTGGTCCTTATCGATTTGCTCACGGAACGCCTGCGCCATCGTCTTCTCGGCATTGAAGGACGCCGTTGATGTCGCAATCGTCACCCCTTGCCGGCGTTGACAGGGCCCGGCTCGAGCAGGCCTATCCCGGCATTTTCAGGCCGTCACCCCTGAGGCGAATGCAGGCAATTGCTATTGTTGCGGCCCTGTTCGGGGTGTTCCTTTTCGGCATGATTTGGCTGGGATTTTCGTTCGAAAAGCTGGCAACCGGAATAAGCCGTCTTGGCGTCATCATCGGCCTGATGTTTCCGCCGACCCCCGGACACCTGCTTCCGCTTTATCTGAAGGGCCTCGCCGAGACCCTGGCGATCGCTCTTCTCGGAACCATGCTGGCAGCCGTGATCGCATTTCCGCTGGCCTTCATTGCCGCCAAGAATGTTGTCGCGCAACGAGCCATTCATTTCCTGTCGCGCCGGTTTCTGGATACGATACGCGGCGTCGACACGTTGATCTGGGCGCTGATCTTCATCAATGTGGTCGGGCTTGGACCCTTCGCTGGAATTCTGGCGGTCGCGATGTCGGACATTGGTTCGTTCGGCAAGCTGTTCTCGGAAGCCATCGAGACGGCCGACACCAAGCCGATTGACGGCGTGACATCGACCGGAGGTTCGACGCTGCATCAGATACGGTTTGGCATCGTTCCTCAGGTGCTGCCGGTGATTCTCAGTCAGGTGCTCTATTATTTCGAATCGAACACGCGTTCCGCGACCGTCATTGGGATTGTCGGGGCAGGGGGAATTGGCCTCTACCTTTCGAACGAGATCAGTCAGCAGAATTGGGACCGCGTCGCGTTCCTGATCATCATGATACTGATCACGGTTGCGATCATCGACTGGTGTTCATCGAGATTGCGTTTTGCAATCATCGGGCGGCGCGCCACCGTCTAGGCGCGGCTAGCCGTTCTCGACCAGAAACTCGACCCGTTCGGCGGCAAAGCGTGCGCGGGTGGTCAGCAGCGGTGCTCCGTCGGCATCGACATCGGTGCTGTCGACCACCAGAACCGGGCGTCCGAGCGCAAGGTCGAGCCTGATCGCATCGGTGGCATCGACAATGGCGGCGGTGACGCGGGTCGAGGCCCGGCGGTAGTCGCGGACGCCGTAATGCGCCAGCAGCTTTGTCGTCGATCGGGCGCGCTCGTAGACCCGCCCCGCGTCGGGGAAGCGCTCCGCTGCGAGCCACGTGGTGCCGATGCAGATCGGCGTGCGGTCGGCCAGCCGCAGCGCTTCGATCCGCACCAGCGGCGTTCCGGCCTTGAGGCCGAGCTGCCGCGCCAGTTCACGGGTCGCCGGCTCTTCGGATGCGCCGATCAGCTGGCCGCGCGGCTCGCGGCCGCCGGCGCCGACGATCTCGGAAAACCGCGTGCGCGAACGCAGGGGATAGGCAAGTCGCGGTGCTTCCACATAGGTGCCGCTGCCGCGCTCGGCGCGCACCAGTCCGCGTTCGGCCAGCGTCGCCAGCGCGCGCCTTACGGTGTGGCGGTTGACCCGATAGGTCTCGGCGATTTCGGTCTCGCCTGGCAGGCGCTCGCCTGCGGCAAAACGGCCGTCCGCGATGCCGCGCTCGATGCCGTCGGCGACCTGCCGCCACAACGCCACGCCGGAGGCCGCGTCTTGCATGCTCATGGCGTGAGAACGCCGGGGAGGGGCATTGGAAAAATCATCCTGATGTCACGAAACATTCATGGCGCTTCGCTATCAAGTTGTCTATTAACATAGACAACTTGATTCCGGCAAGGCTGATATGAACGTCGCGAACGAAAACGGCAAGCAGGCGCAACGCAAGGCGGCCATGACGGTGCTAGCGCATTCCGAGGCGGCGGAGATTGCTCGTCGTCTCGACTCGATCGTGGTTCCGGCTTACGAGATTCTGCGGGAACCGGAGAACGGCCTGGTGATGCTGCGCGGCCGCATCGGCGGCGACGGTGCGCCATTCAATCTCGGCGAGGCCACGGTATCGCGCGCCGCGGTGCGGCTTGCTACCGGCGAGGTCGGCTTCGGCTATGTGCTCGGCCGCGACCGACGGAAGGCGCAGATGATCGCGCTGTGCGACGCATTGGTACAGTCGCATGAGTTCGCGGAGGCGGTTGAAGAGAACGTGCTGACGCCGCTCCGTGCCACAATGGTCTCCGAACAGGACCGCAGAGCTGCGGAGACCGCGGCGACCCGGGTCGATTTCTACACGATGGTGCGTGGTGAGGGCTGAACGATGACGACGGTTGCCGAGCTGCCTGCCGGGTTCGCGGACAAGGTTCTGTCCGCGCAGACGACCTTCCGTTCGGTCATGGACGCAATGGCGCGCCCGGGCAGCGTCCAGCGTGTTACGGCGGAATCCGGCGCACCCGCCGCCCTGATGCGCGGAACCGCCGCCATTGCCCTGACACTGTTCGACCATGACACGCCGGTCTGGCTCGATCCGCTGATGTCCGAAACGCCCGATGTGGGAAAGTGGCTCAAGTTCCACACCAGCGCGCCGGTCATCGCGGATTCATCGGTATGCAGTTTTGCGCTCATCGGCGACCCGCGCGCCCTCCCGGCGCTCGACCGATTTGCGTTCGGCACCAGCGAGTACCCCGATCGGTCGACGACGGTCATTCTGCAGGTGGAAAGTCTGGCGCAAGGTTCGGCTTTCGAACTGAGCGGCCCCGGAATCGACGGCACAGCCGTGTTGCGCGCCACGCTCCAGCCCGCCGACCTGTTCGAGCGGCTGGCCATTAACGCCACGTTGTTCCCCCGTGGCATCGACGTGGTGCTGGTGGCCGACGATGCCGTTGTCGCGATACCCAGAACCACGCGGCTCGCCGCGAAGGGAGACTGAAGCATGTATGTCGCCGTCAAGGGAGGCGAGCGCGCCATCGAGAACGCCCATCGCCTGCTGGCGCATGAGCGGCGCGGCGATCGCGACGTTCCCGAACTCTCGCTCGCCCAGATATCCGGACAGCTTAGCCTCGGCGTCGATCGCGTGATGACCGAGGGCTCGCTGTATGACCGGGAACTGGCGGCTCTCGCGCTGAAGCAGGCGCGCGGTGACATGATCGAGGCGATCTTCCTGGTCCGAGCTTTCCGCGCGACCTTGCCGCGTTTCGGCGCCACCGAGCCGGTCGATACCGGCCAGATGCAGGTGCGCCGCCGGATCTCCTCGACTTTCAAGGATGTTCCGGGCGGCCAAATTCTCGGGCCGACTTTCGATTACACCCACCGACTGCTGGATCCGCAATTGGCAGAGACGTCGTTGCCCGAACCGCCTGCGGCCGCGGAAGCATCAAACGCGACCATGCCGCGCGTTACCGACATTCTCGGCCGCGACGGACTGATCGAGCCTTCGCCTCGGGCAGACGCCGGTTCACCGGTGGGCGACCTCACGCGTGAGCCGCTCGGCTTTCCGGCCGACCGCGATCTGCGGCTGCAGAATCTGGCGCGCGCCGACGAAGGCTTCCTGCTGGCGCTCGGCTATTCGACGCAGCGCGGTTACGGCCGCAGCCATCCCTTTGCCGGCGAAATTCGGCTCGGCGAGGTCGAAGTGGAGTTCATGGCCGAAGACGTCGGTTTCGCCGTGCCGCTCGGCGCGGTGACGCTGACCGAGTGCCAGATGATCAACCAGTTCAAGGGCTCGGCGACGGAAGCTCCGTGCTTTACGCGAGGCTACGGTCTCGCCTTCGGGCACTCGGAGCGCAAGACCATGTCGATGGCGCTGGTGGACCGCAGCCTGCGCGCCCGCGAACTCGACGAGGAGATCGTCGCTCCGGCACAGGATGAGGAGTTCGTGATGTCGCATTCCGACAACGTGCAGGCGACCGGCTTCGTCGAGCATCTCAAACTGCCGCATTATGTCGACTTCCAGTCCGAACTCGGCCTGCTGCGGAAGCTGCGAAAGGAATTCCTGGACGCGGCGGCGGACACTTCAGAGCCGATGCAGGAGGCCGCGGAATGAACGCGCCGGTCTACAATTTTGCCTATCTGGATGAACAAACGAAGCGGATGATCCGGCGCGCCATCCTGAAGGCGATCGCGATCCCCGGCTATCAGGTGCCTTTCGCCAGCCGCGAAATGCCGATGCCCTATGGGTGGGGCACCGGCGGCGTGCAGGTCACTGCGGCGATCCTCGGGCCGTCCGATGTGCTGAAAGTGATCGATCAGGGCTCGGACGATACAACCAATGCGATCTCGATCCGAAAATTCTTCGCCCGGACCGCCGGCGTCGCGACCACCACCGCCACGGCGGATGCTACCGTGATCCAGACCCGGCACCGCATTCCGGAGGCGCCGCTGCATGGCGGGCAGGTGCTGGTCTACCAGGTACCGATTCCGGAGCCGCTGCGCTTCCTCGAGCCGCGCGAGACCGAGACCCGGCGCATGCATGCGCTCGCTGAGTATGGACTGATGCACGTCAAGCTCTACGAGGACATCGCCCGTTTCGGCCACATTGCCACCTCCTATGCCTATCCGGTCAAGGTCAACGCCCGCTACGTGATGGACCCATCACCGACACCGAAATTCGACAATCCGAAGATGGACAATTGCCCGGCGCTGCAGCTGTTCGGCGCCGGCCGCGAGAAGCGCATCTATGCAATCCCGCCCTACACCTCGGTGGTGTCGCTCGATTTCGAGGATCACCCGTTCACACGCTACCGCTTCGACGCGCCCTGCGCGCTGTGTGGCGCCGATGATTCCTATCTCGATGAAATTGTCACCGACGACCAGGGCAGCCGGATGTTCGTCTGCTCCGACACCGATTATTGCGAGAACCGGCAGGCGCAAGGTCATCGCGGCAGCGAAAGCGCGGCCCCGCACAAGGAGAGGTCGCATGGCTGACAGCAACACCGCCATGCAGGACTACGACCGGCCTCTGCTGATGGCCGGGGGCCTCGGCAAGACCTATGGCCGGCTCAATGCCTGCCAGGACGTGTCCTTTTCGCTTTACCCCGGCGAAGTGCTGGCGATCGTCGGCGAATCCGGATCGGGAAAATCCACCTTGCTGCAACTGTTGTCGGCGCAGTTGGCTCCGAGCTCCGGTAAAGTATCGTATCGGATGCGCGACGGGGTCATGCGCGACCTGGCTGCTCTCGGCGAAGCCGAGCGCCGGTTTCTGTTCCGCACCGACTGGGGCTATGTGCATCAGGACCCCGTGCTGGGACTGCGGATGGCGGTGTCGGCCGGCGCCAATGTCGGCGAGCGGCTGATGGCGGTCGGCTGGAATCACTATGGTCACATCCGCGACACTGCGACATCATGGCTGGAACGCGTCGAGATCGATATCGGGCGCATCGACGATGCGCCTCGGACCTATTCCGGCGGCATGCGACAGCGGTTGCAGATCGCGCGCAATCTGGTGACTGAACCGCGTTTGGTGTTCATGGATGAGCCGACCGGCGGGCTCGACGTGTCGGTGCAGGCGCGGCTGCTCGATCTGATGCGCAACCTCGTCAGCGAACTCGGCCTTGCCGCCATCGTCGTCACCCACGATCTCGCGGTGGCGCGGTTGTTGTCGCACCGGGTGATGGTGATGAAGGGCGGCCGGGTCATCGAGACCGGATTGACCGACCAGGTGCTGGACGATCCCCGCGAGCCCTACACCCAGTTGCTCGTTTCCTCGATTCTGCCAGCGTGAGCCCATGCCTATGACCGCGATGATCGATATCCGCCACGCGCAAAAAACCTTCACCATGCATCTGCAGGGCGGCATAGAGTTGCCGGTGGTAAGCGGCGTCACCTTTCAGGTCGAGCCCGGCGAGTGCGTGGTGCTGTCCGGTCCGTCGGGCGCCGGTAAATCCTCGATCCTGAAGATGATCTTCGGCAATTATCGCTGCGATGGCGGCCGCATCGGGATACGCCACCAGGGCACGCTGGTCGATCTCGCCAGCGCCGAACCGCGGCAGATCCTCAGCGTGCGCCGTGCCACCATTGGCTATGTCAGCCAGTTTCTGCGGGCGGTGCCGCGGGTGGCCACGCTCGACGTGGTGGCCGAACCGTTGATCGCCAACGGAATGGCGCGTCCGCAGGCGCAGGAGCGGGCAGGGCAGTTGCTGCGTCGCCTCAACATCCCGGAGCGGCTGTGGCCGCTGCCGCCCTCGACCTTCTCCGGCGGCGAGCAGCAGCGCGTCAACATCGCGCGCGGCTTCATCTCCGATCTGCCGATCCTGCTGCTGGACGAGCCGACCGCATCGCTCGATGCGGCGAACCGTGCTGTCGTGGTCGAATTGATCGAGCAAAAGAAACGTGCGGACGTTGCCATGGTCGCCATTGTCCATGACGACGAGATCCGCCATCTGATCGCCGACCGCATCGTCGACGTGACGTCGTTTGCATTAGCGGCTTAGAGAAAGAACCGACATGACTTCGACCGGCTCCGACACCGTCATTGGCAACGCCAGGATCGTTCTCGCCGACCGCGTGATCGAGCGCGGCTGGATTGCCTTTGCCAACGGCCGAATCGCGGAATGTGGCGAGGGGAGCGCCCCCGCCGGCAGCGTGGACGCGACCGGCGACATGATTATGCCCGGTCTGATCGAGCTGCACACCGATCATCTGGAAGCGCATTACGTGCCCCGCCCAAAGGTGTTCTGGGATCCGATCGCCGCCGTGGTCTCCTATGACGCGCAGCTGGCGACATCGGGCATCACCACGGTGCTGGATTCGCTGCGGGTCTGGCGCGAAGACGGCGCCGAGGACGTCGATGGCAGGGCCGGTGTGCTAGCCGAGGCGATCTCGGCGGCCCGCGACGCCGATCTGCTGCGATCGGATCATTTCCTGCATCTGCGCTGCGAAATCCCCATGCCAAGCGTGGTCGAGGAAGCCAGGGAACTGATCGGCCGGCCGGACGTCCGTCTGATGTCCTTAATGGACCACACACCGGGACAACGGCAGTTTCGCGACGAAGGCAAGCTGCGCGACTACTACCGCGGCAAGGGCGCCGGCATGACCGACGCCGAACTCGACGTGCTGTTTGAACGCCGCTTTGCCTATCAGAAGGCCTATGCCGCGACCAATATGCGCGAGATCGTGGCGCTGGCCCACCAGTACAACATTCCGCTCGCCAGCCACGACGACACCACGGACGAAAACGTGACCGATGCCATCAAGGACCGGATTTCGGTAGCGGAATTCCCGACCACGATGGAAGCCGCCCGTGGATTGCACGAGGCGGGCATCGGCATCCTGATGGGAGCGCCGAACGTGGTGCGCGGCGGTTCGCATTCCGGCAACATCGCCGCGATCGACCTCGCGTGCGAGGGACTGCTGGACATCCTGTCCTCCGATTATATTCCTTCCAGCCTGCTGATGGCCGCATTGCAGTTGCCGCAGCGCGTACCGGCCATTGACCTTGCGTCCGCCGTCCGCACCGTCACCAAGACGCCCGCCGAAGCGGTCGGGCTCGATGATCGCGGCGAGATTGCAGCAGGCAAGCGTGCCGATCTGATCCGCGTGCACGTGGCCCGCGATATTCCGGTGGTGCGCAGCGTCTGGCGTGAAGGGCATCGCGTAGCGTGACGGAGGCGACGACGATATGCGGCGATCCGGCCGCGACGGGGATCGGTCCGGGCCGGCTGGTTCTGGTGGTCGGTCCGAGCGGCGCCGGCAAGGACACGCTGATCGGTCTGGTCCGCGCCGTCTGCGCCGGCGGCGGCGACATCGTCTTTCCGCGCCGCGTCGTGACGCGTGAAGCGTCATCCTCGGAAGAAAATGAACATCTGAGACCTGCGGAATTTCGTCAGGCGCAAGTCCGTGGCGAGTTTTCCGTGCATTGGGAGGCTCATGGTCATTGCTATGGGCTGCGTCGTGCCATCGATGACGAAATCCGCGCCGGGCGGACGGTAGTTGCCAATGCGTCACGTACCGTCGTGGGTGAGTTACGCCGCGCCTATGCCGACGTCATGGTGGTCTCGATCACGGCGCCGGCTGAGATCCTCGCCGAGCGGCTTGCCGCGCGGGCGCGCGGCAGCGACGGCCGGGTCGCCGACCGGCTGAGCCGCGCTGTCGAGGCGGATGCCGCCCCGCCTGATGTCGTCATCATGAATGTCGGCAATGCCGAGGATCATGCTTTGGAATTGCTGCGGATCATCAGCGACGCTTGTTCGCCTTCGACGACAAAGCCCCGCGCGTCGCCATCGTCATGATGGTTAACCAGATCAATTTTCAGTGCGCAGGGGGCGGCGAGGTTTATGACGGAGGCATGGCCGGAGCAGGCGCGGCAGTCGCCGGGGAGCCCCGATACGGCGCGTAACGCTCTCGTCACATCGGCATGCCATTGGGGGAGATCGATCACCCGAATCAGCCGGCGCAGCCATCGGTACCGCGCCCGGACGGATGCACCCCCTGAAGGCCATTGTACTGCCAAAGACACCCCGTAGCCACGCCCGACTGAAGGGCCTGGGCGTGGTCGTCAGCCTTGCCATCGCGGGGGCAGCTATCTTCGCGTTGATGCATGCGCTCAAGAACGTCGACTACGGCGAGGTATTCTCGGTCGTTCGACACACGAGCCCAGGCGTGATTGTCATGGCCCTGGTGCTGGTGGCGGTCTCCTATGCCAGCCTGACCCTCTACGACTTGTTGGCACTGCGCACGATCACGCGGGCCGACATCCCGTACCGGATTGCAGCGCTGGCGAGTTTCACCAGCTACCCGATCGCGCATGGCGTCGGAGCGGTGGCGTTGATCGCGCCTGTGATCCGCTACCGGGTCTATTCGCGCCATGGCCTCGGGGTTTTCGACGTGGCGAATATCAGCTTCCTGACCGGGTTGACGTTCTGGCTTGGGAACCTGACGGCGCTGGCGCTCAGCCTGCTCTGCGCACCCGATGCTATCAGCCTGATCAATTATCTGCCGCCGGCTGCCAATCGCTGGCTCGCAGTGGCGCTGATTGTCGGCGTGCTCGCCTTCCTGCTCTGGACCTGGATCGCGCCCAGGAGTTTCGGAACCCGGCGCTGGCCGGTGCGGCTTCCGTCAGGGCCGATGGTCCTGCTGCAGATCGCGATCGGAATTTTCGATCTCGGCGCCGCGGCGCTGGCGATGTATGTGCTGTTGCCGGCCGGGCTGGATATCGGGGTGTTTCGCGTGGTCGCCGTGTTCATCGCCGCGACGTTGCTGGGTTTTGCCAGCCACACGCCCGCGGGAATTGGCGTGTTCGACGCGGCGATACTGATCGGCCTGGCCGGCGACGAGAAGGAGCCGGTCATTGCGGCGCTGCTCATGTTCCGGTTCCTGTACCATTTCCTTCCGTTCGTGCTGGCGCTGGCGCTGTTCGGTGGCCTCGAGGGCTGGAGGAGCTTGCGCGCTAGGAGAAGGCCGTGAAGCCATTTTGGCAGTTCATACCGGCGAGTTGAGCTTGAGCCCCACGATTCCCGCCACGATCAGCGTCAGGCACAGGACCCGGACCGGATCGGCCGGCTCGCTGTAGATCAGCATTCCCAGAATGATGGTGCCGGTGGCGCCGATGCCGGTCCACACGGCATAGGCCGTGCCAAACGGCAGCGACTTCAGCGCGATCGCCATCAGCCCGAAGCTGAGCGCGATTGCCACGAGGGTTGCAACGGTCGGCCAGAACCGGGTGAGGCCATCGGAATATTTCAACCCGAATGCCCAGGCGATCTCAAGCAGTCCCGCCGCCAACAATGCAAGCCAACCGGTCACGCGGCCTTCGGCGGAAGGGTCAGTACGGCATATTGCGCATAGCCGCGGAATGGTCGATCGAACTTCAGATCGGCGTTCGTCCTCTTGACCATCGCCAACAACTCGCGTTCGAGCTCGTCACGAGGGGTGACATCGAACAGCGCCAGCCACCCCTTGAGCAGCGTTCGGGCGAATCCCGGCAGGCGCTCCTGATTGCCAAAATCGACAATGTGCAGACGCCCGCCGGGCTTGAGGCCGCTTGCGGCTGCCTGCAGCACGCGGCGCCAGTCAGGGATCATCGACAGACTGTAAGAGACCATCACGTGGTCGAATTGTGCGATACCGAACAGGGCCTGCGGATTGAAGGAAGTCCCGTCGCCATGCGCGACGCGAATTCGCTTGGTCAGGCCGCGACGCGAAATGACCGAGATCGCCGACGTCAGCATCTCCGTGGAAATATCGATGCCGAAGAACCGCACGTCAGGATGCAGCCGGGCGGCGAGCACCAGGTTCCTGCCGGTTCCGCAGCCGATCTCCAGCACATCCGCGCCAGCGTTGGCGCCGAGATTGGCGATCATGCGGTCCCGGCCGAACAGGTAATATCGCCGGGTACCGTCGTAAATGTGGCGCTGTCGACGGTACATCCGGTTCATGCGGCGCGTGGCCTCGACTGGCCACGACGAATTTGTGCTGATCTCCTCGGAATAAATCGACATCCAAGCACCTCGTATCGCCTGTGATCGCCTGATCCTTGCGATGTTCGCGCGACAGGGATGTGACAGCGTGCCCCTTGTGTCTGGGTTTCGTCTTCGCCGCCGTCGCAAAACTGCAGCGTGTCCGCGATAGCCTCGTGAGATTGTTGATTCGGGGGATGGATGAATACGCAACTCATCGCAGACGCGGTCCGCAACAGCCGGGGGAAGGCCGAGGAAACCGTGTGGGACCGGCTTTTCGCGTTCTGGTTTCGCCGGCTGGTCTACACCCAGATCTGGGAGGATCCGGAAGCGGATCTCGCGGCCCTTCGATTGCCGGTCGGATCCACCATCGTCACGATCTCCTCCGGCGGATGCAACGCGCTGTCCTATCTCGCGGCGCGACCGGCGCAGGTCTATGCGGTCGACCTCAACGAGGCGCACCTGTCGCTGCTCCAGCTCAAACTCGCGGGGCTTCGTGCGTTCTCCAGCTACGCCGAATTCTGGCAGTTCTTCGGAGAAGGCGCCTCGGTCGACAATTCAGCGCTATATCGCGAGCGGCTGCGGCCGGTGCTGGATGCAGAGATCCGCGCCTACTGGGACCGGCTCAACTTCATAGGTCGTCCGCGGCACGCCTATTTCAACGACGGTTTCTACCGCCACGGCATGCTCGGTCGCTTCATCGGCCTCGCGCATGTGGCAGCGAAACTGGCGCGCGTCGACCTTCCGGCACTGCTGAACGGGGAGAAGAATTCTACCGAACGAATCCGGGCGCTGTATCGTCTTCATCGCCTGTTTCATTCACCGCTGGCGCGGCTGATCACCGGAACGCCCGCGCTGCTGTTCAGCCTCGGCATTCCGCCGCAGCAGCGGGCGCTGCTCGGCGCCGACGCGCCGCTCAACCAGGTGCTTCACGAGCGGTTGCTGCGGCTGATCAACGGTCATCCCAATGAGACCAACTATTTCGCATGGCAGGCGCTGCATCGCAGTTATCGCGGTCCCGGCGATGTCTGCCTGCCGCCCTATCTGCAGCGCAGCCAGTTCGAACGCATGCGCGACGGCGCCGGATTGATCATTCCGGTGCACGCCAATCTGCGGCAGTTTCTGGAAGGCCTTCCGGCGCGCGAGGTCGATGCCGTGGTGCTGCTGGACTCGCAGGACTGGATGGCCTCCGAAGAGATCCGCGCGCTCTGGACTGCAATTGACCGCACCGGCAGCGACGACGTCCGGGTGATTTTCCGCACTGCCGGCAGGGAGTCTCCGCTGGAAAATGAAGAACTGGCGCCGCTGCGGAAAATCTGGCGCCGCGACGAGGAGCGGAGCGCGGTCGGTTTTGAGCGGGACCGTTCGGGGATTTACGGCGGGTTCCACTGCTACGCGCGGCGTTGATTGGCGCAACCTTTCGACGGATGCTGGCCGTCAGGTGTCGGCCACACGTTCAAAGCCGTGCGGGCTCCTGAGCTACGGCTTCCACCGTTCGAGCTTCCGGATGAACTCGCGCAGGAAATGCGCGCCCCGCCCCTCGGCTTCCAGGACTTTCAAGCTCAATTTCAGCCGCGCCATAATTTGGTGTTTCCGGCGATCGGTTTTGAACTGGACGCGATATATTTCGAGCAGAGCGGCCTCCATCCCGGAAACCGCCTCCCTGTGCTCTTCCATGACGCGGAGCAGGCTCCGCGCCGTGTTCTCCAGCAGATGACGCTCCTCATCGGTCATCCCGCGATAACGTTGAAAATCGAATCTCGTTTCATCGGTGAGATCTGTGGCCGCTCACAGGAATGGCCTGCCGCCAGTGACCGCAATCGTCGCGCCGGACACATAGCTGGAGAGCGGGTCGGCCAGCATCACGTAGGCTGTCGCCAGTTCGACCGGCTGACCAGGCCGTTTCATGGGAACCTGCTCACCGAATTTCGTGACGGCGTCCCGAGGCAGGGTGGCCGGAATGAGTGGTGTCCAGATCGGCCCGGGTGCGACTGCGTTGGCGCGAATTTCCTTGGCCGCCAGCATCTGCGCCAGTCCGGCCGTGAAATTATGAATGGCGCCCTTGGTTGTGGCGTAGGCGAGCAGCGTCGGATTGGGAGAGTCGGAATTGACCGAGGCCGTATTGATGATGCAGCTTCCAGGCTTCATGTGGGGAACCGCGGCCTTGGTCAGATAGAACATCGCATGGATATTGACTTTGAAGGTCAAATCCCATTCCTCGTCCGGGATCTCCTCGATCGACTTGAATGATGCCTGGTGCGCGGCATTGTTGACGAGGATGTCGATACCGCCGAACTCGGATACCGCCTTGGCGATCACCGCGCGGCAATGGTCCGCAGCCTGCAGGTCGCCCGCAACGAGAACGGCCTTGCGGCCGGCCTTTTCGACGTAACGTGCGGTCTCTCGGGCGTCGCCGTCCTCGTCGAGATACGAGATCAGGACATCGGCGCCTTCCCGCGCGTAGGCAATCGCGACGGCCCGTCCAATGCCACTGTCGCCGCCGGTGATGACGGCCTTCTTGCCTGCGAGGCGGCCGCTGCCCTTGTAGGACGTCTCGCCATGATCTGGCACGGGGGTCATGGCGTCCGTCATGCCCGGCATCGGCTGTTGCTGATCTGGAAAAGGCGGCTTGGGATAATTCATGGTTCGCTCCGGGGCTCGAACTCCAAACCCGACAAAGCAGTGTTCGTTCCATGAGGGGAGAGGGTCCTGTCAGCAGCATTGCGCTGCGGGCTGGTCAGTCCAGCGTCCGGGGATTTTACCCGAGGCCCATCCTTCGATAGCTTGCCGTGCGAGCGGCGATAAGGCCGCTTTTGATCAAACGCAGGCGCAAGTCCGGCGGAGCGAGGGCAGGGAACGGGCATGCTGGAACGAATCAAGACTTCCGCCGAAGCCGAGGCAAGATCGTGGATCGCCGATTTCGGCTGTTCGCTGGCGAGCGGGGACGCGGCGGCGGTTGCTGCGCTCTTCGTGCCGGACTGCCACTGGCGAAACCTGTGCGGCATTTCCTGGGAGATCGCGACCTTCAGCGGCGCCGGCAAATTGGCGGATGAATTATGCCAACGTGCGCGCAAAGTGGGTGCCAGCGGTCTTGATGTCGATACCGAGTTGCTGGTGCCGCGTCGCGCTGTGCTCGCCGGCCAGGAGGTGATCGAGGCTATTTTCCGGTTCGAAACGGCGAACGGTCCAGCCATCGGCGTTGTCAGGCTATTGCCTTCGTCCGACGCGGCGCCGAAGGCGTGGACGCTTTCGACATTGCTTGACGTGGACAGGATCAGCGCCACGAAGTCCGGCAATATCGAGCCTGCCACGCACAATCGCGATTTTGCCAAACAGAACTGGCTCGAACAACGTCGGACCGAAACTGCCTTCGAAGGCCGCGAACCGGACGTTCTGGTGGTGGGCGGCGGACACGCCGGGATTTCCGCTGCGGTGGAGTTGAAGCGGCTCGGGCTCGATACGCTCGTGATCGACAGGCAGCAACGCGTCGGCGACAACTGGCGGCTGCGCTACCACGGTCTCAAGCTCCACAACAAGACGCCGGTCAATCACCTGCGCTACATGCCTTTCCCGCCGAACTGGCCGGATTACATCCCGAAGGACAAGATCGCGAACTGGCTCGAAGCCTATGTCGAGAGCATGGAAGTCAATTTCTGGACGGACACCGTTTTCGAGGGCGCCGAATACAACGGCTCGACGCAGACCTGGATGGCGCGAATCCAGCGTGGCAACGGCAGCGTTCGCCTGCTGTACCCGAAGCACATCGTGATGGCGACCAGCGTCAGCGGCACGCCCAATATTCCAACGATCCCAACCATCGAGAAGTTTGTCGGCAAGGTGCTGCATTCCAGCCAGTTTGCCGCCGGCGCACAGTGGCGCGGTAAGTCCGTCGTGGTGATGGGGACCGGCACCAGCGCGCATGACATTTGCCAGGAGCTGCAGGCCAACGGCGCCGATGTCACCATGGTTCAGCGCAGCCCGACCCTGGTGGTCAATGTCGACCCCAGCGCGCAACTTTACGACAAGACCTATCTCGGCAACGGACCGCCCGTCGAAGTCAGGGACCTGCTGAATGCGTCGGTGCCGCTCGAAGTGGTGAAGGCCTCGCACAGACTGATCACCAGGGAAGTCCGCGAACTCGACGCGCCGCTGTTGTCGCGGCTGGAGCGGGCGGGCTTTCGGCTCGAATTCGGCGAAGACGGCACCGGTTGGCCGCTCAAGTTTCGCACCCGCGGCGGCGGCTATTATTTCAATGTCGGTTGCTCCGAACTGATCGCGGATGGCAAAATCCGGCTGATCCAGGCCAGCGATATCAGGCAGTTCGTCGGCGATGGATTGTTGCTTGGCGACGGTTCGACATTGCAGGCGGACCTGGTCGTGCTGGCGACCGGTTACAAGGGGCAGGATCACATCGTGGGTTCGCTGTTCGGCGCGGAAGTCGCCGCCCGCGTCGGCTCGATCTGGGGATTCGATGCCGACACCCAGGAACTGCGCAACATGTGGAGCCGCACCAAACAGCCCGGGCTGTGGTTCACCGGCGGTTCGTTCTCGCAATGCAGGATCTATTCGCGTTTCCTCGCGCTGCAGGTCGATGCCATCGAGCACGGGCGTCTGGATAAGGCATCATAGGCTTTGGCGGCGGGCCTTGCAGAATGCGCTTGCGTGGACTCAGTGCGCTGCGAGATTGCGGCGCGCTCTCGCGATTGCGGGCCGCCAATCCAGGAACAATCGGCCGGCCTGTCCGCACAGGATCGTCAGCATGAAGACAGTGCCGACCTGCCAAACCAGCACCATCAAGCTTGCATCCTGACCGTGGAAGAAGCGAAGACCGAAATTGCCCAATCCGGCTGCCGCCAGGCCTCCCAGCGCCGCCGAGGTATACGGCCAAAGGGGTGCTCCCTTTCGAAGCATGAGCGTCATCGCCACTGCCGGCAGCGCTCCGACCAATGCAATAGCGGGAATGCAGAGGAAATCCGAGGTGAAGGTTTGAAGGGCACCTCCGCGCAACAACGCCTCGACACACCCTTCCCCGACGCTTGCGAGCCAAACCGATAGCGGCACCAGCGGAAGCAACAGAAGTCGGCGGCTGTACCCGGGAACGATCGATTGAAAGGCGGCGACGGCGGCACCGATCGCCGTGCAAAGCGCGGCAACTTGTTCGACGAGAAAACGAAAATCCGTAAACTTGACGGCAAGGTCGTCACGCGGAGTCATGATCATGACGATGGCGACGACATATGGAACAGCCATCGCAAACCATGATGCAGTCCGGACCCAGGGCGACGGAAGCCTTCGAACCGCATCGGCATGCTCGGTCAAACCCGCAATCAGCTTGTCGGTGTCCATGGCCATCACTCTTTGCTAAGAGCCTTCCGCAGGTTCAGGACCGCCCGATGAATCGAAATTTTGAGCGCTCCCATAGTGGTTCCGCTCGCCACCGCGGCCTCCTTGAGTGACATTTCGCGCAATTTGAGCATTTCGACCGCCTTCCTCTGACCTTCGGGCAGGCCCTTTATTGCGATCTTCAACTCTTCCGGGTCGCGATATCCCTCGTTCTCTATATTCGCCCAATCATCGGCAAAGGTTACGGGGAGTTCGTCCATTGGAATTTCGTTGGATTTACCTCGATAGAACCGTCGCGCGCTGTCGATCAGCCTGTTATGGGCGATAGTAGAAAGCCAGGGCATGAATGGACGGCTTGGATCGTAGGTTGCGCGTACCGTGTGGATTGACAGGAGTATCTCCTGAACCAGGTCCTCGACTTCCTCAGCGCTGAAAAATTGCCGTCGTCTTCGTACGATCTGGCGCAATTTGGGTGTGATTTCCTTCAAAAGACGTTCGTATGCGCGCATATCGCCGGCCTGTGCGGCCTGCATGAGCGATCCAAGGGCTGGCGAATTCGAATCCCGCTTCATTCCAGCCTAACAGCTCCGGGTCTGGCAAAATGATCAGGTTTATCCATGGCCGGAATCCGGTGTCAGGGGGCAGACTAGCAGAATTTTCCCTAGATGCGGCAAGAGCCGACCAAGATGCGCGAGGTGCACGGGATCCGGCGCATGAATATCGACCGATTAATTTTCCGCAACGCTGCGTAACTTCCGCCGGCTCCGTAGCGAAACTCTCTGGAACCGTACAGGCATCCCCGGAGATATCGACATGTCATTGAATTCCCTGAAGACACTCATCGCAGTCGCCATCCTTGCCGGGTCGTCGCTAATGGCCCAGGCCGGACAACCGTTTGATACGAAGGCGTTTCAACAAGCGCAAGCGGCCGGAAAACCGATCCTCGTCGATGTGACCGCGCCCTGGTGCCCTACATGCAAGGTGCAACGGCCAATCATCCAGGAAATCGAAAAATCGACGCCGAACCTGGTCGTCTATGAGGTGGATTTCGACAGCTCGAAGGACGTCCTGAAGCGCCTTCGGGTCCAAAGTCAGAGCACCCTCATCGTGTTCAAGGGCGCCAACGAGGTTGGCAGGTCGACTGGAGACACCAATCCCGCCAGCATCAAGGCTCTCGTCTCGAAAGGCCTGTGAGGGTGCCCGAACTGGGCAATCTGGCGCTCAGCTACGCCGCGGGCGGGTTATCGACCCTCTCCCCATGTGTGCTGCCATTGCTGCCGATCGTACTGTTCGGCGTGCTTGAAAAACATGCCTGGGGACCGGTCGCGCTGGCTGCAGGCCTCGCGACATCGTTCGCTCTGCTCGGCACCTTGATCGCATCGGTCGGATTCAATATCGGTCTCGATCCCGCGACGCTCAGATATGCCATTGCCGCGCTGATGCTCGCCATGGGCGTGGTGCTGCTGTTTCCCTCCTTGCAGGGCAGAGTGGCGGCTTTCGCCGCCCCGGTCGCCACCGGCGGCCAGACGCTACTCGACCGGATTCAGCCTTCCGGGCTGGGGGGACAGTTCGTCCTCGGCGGCTTGCTGGGAGCGATCTGGTCGCCGTGTTCCGGTCCAACGCTCGGAGCTGCGATCGGACTTGCGGCTCAGGGCGACACGGTTGTCAAGGCGGCCGCCGTTATGGCGGTGTTCGGGCTCGGCGCGGCGACGCCCATCCTTGCGCTCGCCTATGGTTCCAGGCAGGCGATCTTCGCGCGGCGGGACCTGTTGGCCAGGACGTCGCGGATCGCCAAACCCGTCATGGGCGCGGCGTTCGCCTTCGTCGGCGCCTTCGTGCTTACCGGCCTCGACAAGATCGTCGAAACCTCGCTGACGAATGCCATGCCGGACTGGCTGGCAGCGCTGACCACTCGCATCTGAAAATGCGCTGTCGCGGCAGGGGCCGAAAACCCGACCGATTACATTGCTCAAAGTGAAAGGACAGATCATGTTTCGACTGGCGCTTTCGATTGCGGTACTTTTCATCGCCCTTTCGGCAGCTTCCGCGGGCACCGTCAAGACACGGGCAGGGTGGATCGTCATCGACACACGGCAATCCTACCAGGCATTGGTCGAGCGGCTCGAAGCAACCGTGAAATCGGAAAAAATGGGGATCGTAACGTCGGCGAGCGCGTCCGACGGTGCGAAGGCGGCTGGCTTCACGATTCCGGGGAACAAGGTGTTCGGCGTGTTCCGGAACGACTTCGCGCGACGGATGCTGGGCTCCAGCCTGACCGCCGGCATAGAGGCTCCGATCCGAATCTACGTCACGGAAAATCCGGACGGCACTGCGACGCTTTCCTACAAGAAGCCCAGCACCGTGTTTGCGCCCTATGCGGACGAAGGTGGAGACGTCCTTAGATCCATCGGCGAAGAGCTTGACGGCATATTCTCCAGGATCGCCGAGCGAGCGACTGCCGACAAATAACGCAAGGAAAAACGGCTCGGATATGCCGGTCAGAGGAGGGGGATTTCATGAACTCGATCGTATTTCTGCTTGTCGTTCTGCCGGCACGAATTGCGTCGCATTTTCAGTGGTTGGGACCGCTGATCATGCGGCTGGTGGTCGGCTACGTATTCATGCTCACCGGCTGGACCAAGCTCAACAATCTTCCCCTGATGATCCAGAATTTCTCCGAATGGGGAATCCCGTTTCCGGAGATTCTCACCCCGTTCGTCTCCGCCGTGGAATGCGTCGGCGGCGCCATGCTGATCCTCGGACTTTTTACCCGGATTCCGGCATCGATGCTGACCGTAGTCATGATCGTCGCGATCAAGGCGGCTAAGTGGGAAAATGTGGACTCTCTCGAAACGCTGCTGGGCTTCGAGGAAGCCGCCTATATGGCCGCCTTCTTCTGGCTCGCGATCGCGGGGCCGGGCGCGGCTTCGCTCGACCGGCTGCTGTTGCGGATGACTGGCCAGGAAGACGAACGAAGATGGTAGGTCTGGTCGGTCTGTAAGCCGCACGGCAAGAAAAAATATGTGGACCAGGCGTAACTATCGGGATTGCGGAATCGAAACCCATAACAGGCAACCGATGAAGGATCGTGCCGACAGGGAAGGTCGGTCACCACGGCTTGTGGCTTGGAAGACTTGCTGTGGCCCGATCAGGGCGTCGTTTGCCGAAGATGCTGCTCGGGGGTTCCTGAAGGTCGGACCGTTCGCCCGGCTCCATGAGACCCTTTTCAACGACAACCCAAGTCTGGAGGAATATCATGAATCTTAGCTCGAAGTCCGGTGCCGTCATCGCTGCGGCCGCCGCCACCTTGTTCCTGGCCGGCGCCACCGTGTCGACTCCGACCTACGCCGCCGGCGAAGGCAAATGCGTCGGCGCCAACGCCTGCAAGGGAATGAGTGCGTGCAAAAGCGCCGCGAACGCCTGCAAGGGCCAGAATGCGTGCAAGGGTAAGGGGTTCTCGGAAATGACCAAGGAAAAGTGCGCCGCCGCAAAGGGCTCGTTCAAGGCGGGCTGACCTGCGATCCCGATCGAGGGCCCGGCCTCGGCCGGGCCCTGAAGCCGAAATGGAGCCATTGGTTGGGAGCGCGGGGCTCACGACAGCGATACAACCGGCGTCCAACGCCGGCCGGTTCCGGCAGGAGGCAGAATGAATATTGCAGCTGAATCATCGCGACCGCCTTCGCATTCGACGACGGATCATCGGATCGATGCGGGCAAGCCGGCATTTCTCGGCTTTGGCCTCGGGCTGCGCGCCCAGCACTATGACGAGATCATCACCGGAAACCCGCCGATCGACTGGTTCGAGGTCATCAGCGAAAACTACATGCTGCCCGGTGGCCGGCCGCGCCGGATGCTGGACAGAATTCGCGAACGCTATCCGTTGGTGATGCACGGTGTGTCGCTGTCGATCGCATCGACTGCGCCGCCCAATTTCGAGTACCTGCAGGGCCTGCGTGATCTCGCCCACCAGGTCGAACCGAAATGGATATCGGATCACCTGTGCTGGACCGGCGTCCATGGCAAGTACCTGCACGATCTGCTGCCGATACCCTATACCCGCGAGGCGCTGGATCACGTCGTCAGCCGTGTTCAGCTGGTTCAGGATTATCTAGGCCGTGCCATCGTGCTCGAGAATGTCTCGACCTACGTGCAATTCAGTAACTCCGAAATGACGGAATGGGAGTTCTTGAGCGAGCTTACCCGACGCTCCGGGTGCTGGCTGCTGTTCGACGTCAACAATGTCTATGTCAGCGCGTTCAATCATGGTTACGATCCGCACACCTTTCTCGAGGGCATCCCGGGGGACCGGGTGGTCCAGTTTCACATGGCCGGCCACAGCCATATGGGAACCCATATCATCGATACCCACGATCATCCGGTAAGCGATGATGTCTGGACTCTCTATACCGCGGCGTTGAAGCGCTTCGGTCGCGTTTCGACCATGATCGAGCGCGACGACAACATCCCGCCGCTCGACGAACTCATGGTCGAAGTCAACCGGACCCGCGAGATAGCCGAAAGAATTTTCCGGCCGAGCAGGAAGACGGGATGAGCGACTTCGCGCGGCAGCAGAGCGAATTTCAGCGTGGAATATTGACCGGCGAGGGCTCGGTTCTCGCGGAAATTCTCGACGGCTCGCGGGAAAAGCGCGAAATTCTGTTTGGCGTTTACAGGCATGCCTATGGCTCGCGCTTGGTCGAGGCACTGCGCAACGATCACGGACTGCTGCATACCTATCTCGGCGACGAGATGTTTGATGCGATGGGATATGCCTATGTTGCAGCAAACCCCTCGCAGCATCCGAACCTGCGGTGGTTCTCGCAAGCCCTTCCACGGTTTCTGAAAGCGACGGCGCCTTACAGCAAGTATCCCGTCTTGTCCGAGCTTGCCGCGCTCGAGAAAGCTCTCAACGATGCGTTCGACGCCAGGGACGCTCCGGTCCTTGCCATTGCCGAGATGGCCGGTTTTGCTCCGGAAGTCTGGCAGGATCTCAGATTCAAACCCCACCCCAGCGCCTTCAGGCTCGATCCGACGAGCAATGTGTCTGAGATCTGGCGGGCGCTCAGGAATGACGAAACTCCGCCAGATGCCGTTTTACTGAAAGAACCCTGCAAGCTCCTGATATGGCGCCAGGACTTGATGCCGTTATTCCGTGAGCTTTCCAGCGAAGAAGCCATGATGTGGGATGAGGCGGCGGGCGGAACTCCGTTCGGTGCGCTTTGCTCGATGCTGGCGGCGTATGACGATCCCGAGGGCGCGGCGGCAAGGGGCGCCGGCTATCTGCACGGTTGGGTAACGGCGGGACTTCTGACGGGAGTCTCCGGCGATCGGTGAGAGCCGAGCGCTTTGAGTGGAACTGTCCGTCGGGGACGACGGCCTGACTCCTCAAAACGGATTGGTGACGATGCCGCCGTCGGCCCGGAGCGCCGCGCCATTGGTTGCGCTGGAAGCCTTGGAGCAGACGTAGCAGATCAGGTTCGCCACTTCCTCCGGTGTGGCATAGCGCTGCAGTAGCGACGACGGCCGGCGTTCGGTGAAGGTTCTGGCGGCGAGTTCGTCGGCGGTGGTTCCGAGACCCTTGGCGCGGGCGGCAAGCCGGACCGGCGCCATTTCGACCCAGGTCGGTCCGGGAAGGACCGAATTGACCGTGATGTTGGTGGCCTTGGTTTGTTCGGCGGCGCCGCGTGCGATGGTGAGCTGGGCGGCTTTCGAGAAGCCGTAATGCACCATCTCCTTCGGAATGAAGATCGCGGATTCACTGGAGACGAACACGACGCGGCCCCAGTCCTTGGTATCGAGCATGCGCTTCAGATAGTGCCTTGTCAGTCGCACCCCGCTCATGACGTTGACTTCGAACATTCTGGTCCAGTCGTCGTCCTCGACATCGAAGAAGGGCTTGGGCTCGTAGATGCCGAGATTGTTGACGAGAATGTCGACCTCGGGAAATTGCGCAACCAGCCCGGCGCAACCCTCGGCGCGACCTAGGTCGAACACCGCCGCATGCGCCTTGGCGGCCGGTACGGCCTGTTCGATTCTGGCGATCGCCTCTACGACGGAAGCGGTTTCACGGCCGTTGACGATGACTTCCGCGCCCATTTGCGCCAGTCCGGTGGCGGTGGCGAGCCCGATACCGCGCGTCGAGCCGGTGACCAGCGCGCGTTTTCCGGTGAGGTCGATGTTCATTCTATCACTCCCTTGAGGCGATCCAGCTGCCGCAGTTTGGAGACTGCGATCTATCGACAGGGGTACTGACGCCCGCGGGATCACTTATGCTGGGTTTGCGCCCGGCTGGTCAATCCGGTCCAACGCCAGCAGCAGGGATGCGACGCGGTTGGCGGAGGCGGCCCAATCGGCCAGCCGTACGTAGTTGTCGGTGAACCAGTTGCAGGCGCCCTGCACCACGACAAACGCAGCGGCCGCCTGGACTACCTCGCCGAGCAGCATCGTGCCGGCGACGTATTTCGGCATGCAGAGCAGCAGGCCGACGACCGGCGCCAGCAGTGTATTGCTGTGCGTGACCACGGTCAGGCGCATCAATTGCCAGCAATAATCCAGCCAAGCGGCAATCACCGCCCGCAGCGCCACGCCGACGGTATCGAGCCGGTCCTTGACGTTGTCAGGCAATACCTTGCCTTCTCCACTCTCGCGGATATGGGTGCCGATCGCCCGCAATTCGGCTTCCGTTCGCTTGTTGTCCTCCACGACGCGGGTCAGGCGGCTGCCGATCAGCATCATCGCAACCGCAACGATGATGGAGTAGGCGATCACCGCCAGCACGAGGTAGCCGGGGATGGTCAGGCCGAACATGTCGACGGTCAGGCTGCCTCCCACCGACCAGAGAATGCCGATAAAGGTGATCCCGGTAATCAGCGAGGAGAACAGCCCGAGCACGAGGTCGACCGGCAGGTCGGTGGCAAGCCTGGCGTCCTCGGCGATGCGATATTCCGGGGCCTGATGCTCCCCCGGCATGAATCTGAGGCGGACATAATGGTCGTGCTCCAGCCAGTATCTGTAGAGTTGGCTGCTCAACCAGGCGCGCCATTTCCGTTGCAGGGTCATGCGACCCCATACCGAGAACACGGCGAGCGCGAGGCTGGCCGCGGCCAGCGGCAGGAATTGCCAGGCCTGTGCCAGCAGTTCCGCGCCATCCTTGCGTTCGACGGCATTGAAGAAATCACGGTTCCAGAAATTCAGCGAGTACTGGGTCAACAGCTGCAGCAGCACGGTGGCGATCAGCAGCACGGTCAGCAGCCAGGCCCACGGTGCAGTCGCGCCACGCCAGAAACCACGCGCACTTTGCCAGAAGCGGGCGAGCAGGCGCTGCTCGCTGGGGGCGATGTAGCTGCCGTTATTCATCAGTTGGATTGGACCGGGCGGTCTGCGAGATGATCGGCCTGACCGTCACTTCGGCGACCAGGCGGTGCATGTCCTGCGGCCGGCAAAGATCCGTCCCCGGACTGAGTAGTGCGGCGGAACCGCCCGCCACCCCGTAGCGCAGTGCGGTTTCGAGATCGCCGTTGCTGCCAAGGCTCCAGACCATCGCCGCCAGAAAGCTGTCGCCGGCGCCGGATACGCTGACCGGCTCGATCGGGAGGCCGTTGGCGCGCAAGGCCAGATCGCGCGTGATCAGCAGGGCGCCGTCCGGCCCCATCGAGAGCGCTATCACCTCGACCTGGCCGCGACCGATCAGGCGCCGTCCCGCCTCGATCAGTGCGTTATCGTCCGAGGCCGTCATTGCGGCCAATTCCTGAAACTCGCGAAGGTTGGGCTTGATGAGATAGACGCCTTGTTCGAGCGCCGCCCGCAGGAACCGGCCGGACGCATCCACGATCACCTTGCTGTGGGCCCTGCAAGCCTGCGTCAGTTTACCATAGAAATCTTCCGGTACACCGGCCGGCAAGCTGCCGCTGGCGATCACAAATGCCGGCCGCGGCTCGATACGTTTGAGCTCTTCCAGGCATTGCTGCCATTCGCCGTCGCCGAGCGGCGCGCCCGGAAAGACAAAACGAAATTGCTCGCGAGTGGTCTCGACGAACACCGTCAGATCCTCTCGCGTCGCATTCTGCACGGGGACCGGGATACACCGCACGCCTTCGGTCGCAAGAAGAGCGCCGAGCATTTCTCCAGTTGCGCCGCCGGCCGGGTAGATGGCTGACGCGTCGATGCCCAGCCGCTTGAGAACACGGGCCACATTGATGCCGCCTCCGCCGGGATCGCGGTGGGCAGGCGCGCAACGCATCTTGGTGAATGGCGCCATTTTCTTCACCGACGTCGATGCGTCGACGGCGGGGTTGATGGTGAGGGTAACGATCCCTGTCCGCAGAATTTCAACCAATGCCTTCGACCTCCGCCCGCGCCGCCTTGATCAAATCCGCGTACCAGTGGAACGACGACTTTGGAAGACGTTGCAGCGAGGCATAGTCCACATAGGTCAAGCCGAACCGTTCGCTGTAGCCCGAAGCCCATTCGAAATTGTCAAGCAGCGACCAGACAAAATAACCTCTCACATCGACGCCGGCGGCCGCGGCGGAATTCATCGCGCCGACATAGCCGCGCAGGAAATCGATCCTCCCGCGATCGACCACAGCGCCGGTTTCGTCCGGTGCGTCGAAGCTGCCATATCCGTTTTCGAGCACGTGGATGGGCAGGCCGTAACGTTCATGGACGAGCCGCAGCGTTTCTCCGAAGGCTTCCGGATCGATCGGCCATCCGATCGGGGTCAAGGGCATGCTGGCGGGTTTCTCGCCGAAGTCGTAGCCCAGCATCGCATCGGTCTGCGCCGTTACATAGACCGGGCTGTAGTGGTTCAATCCGAACCAGTCGAGGGGCCGGCAAATGCGCGCGAGGTCGTCCGGCTGCAAGTGCGGCTCGATGACGGTCCGCATCGAGGGTGGATATTCGCCGCGGCATTGTGGATCGGGGAAGGCGCCATTCCAGTAAACGCCGAGGCGTGCGGCCGCGGCCGCGTCGGCTTCGCTCGAACTGGAAGGCAAGCAAGGTTGAAGGTTGTGAATGCAACCGATTGAGGCGTCCTGGACCTTGGCTCGTAACACGTCCACGGCCGCGCCATGGGCGAGATTGACGTGGTGGGTTGCCCGGTAAAGACAGGCTTCGGCGCTGCGGTCCCTCTTGCCGAGCGAGCGGCTGAACAAATTGAAGATCGACGGTTCGTTGAAGGTCGCAAAGCGCTTGATCCGATCACCGAAACGGGCGGCTATCAGCGTTGTGTAGTCGGCGAACCATGTAACCGACTCACGCTTCTGCCATCCGCCGAGATCCTCCAGTGCCTGCGGCAAATCCCAGTGATACAGACAGAGCCAAGGTTCGATGCCGGCGGACAGCAGTTCGTCGATCAGCCGGTCGTAGAAGGCGAGGCCGGGCTCGTTGACCAATCCTCGGCCCTGCGGCAGCACCCGCGGCCACGCAACCGAGAACCGGTAGGCCTGAACGCCGAGCCGCTGCATCAGTGCGACATCCTCGCGGTAGCGGTGATAGTGGTCGCATGCGATATCGCCGGTGTCGCGGTTTCTGATTTCTCCGTTTTGGCAGTAGACGTCCCAGATACTGGGTCCGCGACCGTCTTCCTTGGTCGCGCCTTCGATCTGGAAGCTGGAGGTCGAGACGCCCCAGATGAAATCCGGACGCAGGCCGGCGGTGGAAGGCAGCTGCGATGCCGTTATGGGATGGTTCGAATTCACAATTAATCCTTCCGCCCCGGCCGAAAGCCGACGGCGGTAGCATTAGTCCGGCCGGTGACCGGGCCAGCTTGAGATACATCAACTGCCGCTGGTCAGCCGATGCGACAAATAAGCCACCATTATCTTGCCTTGGGGTGTCCGATTGCAAAAAACCAAATGGGGTGGAATCGTCGATGACCGCTTCCGCGGAAGCGGCTTCTTTCGCGTCGGCCAGCATGACGGCGTGTTCTGGCTGGTCGATCCCGAAGGCGGTCGCTTTATTTCAAAAGGCGTGAATAACGTCAGATTTGATCCGGATCACGTCGGGAATACGGCTCGCGTGCCCTATGCCGACGCGTGTCGGAAAAAGCATGGCACCCAACACCTCTGGCGCGTCGCGGCGGCGGATCGGCTGGCTGGCTGGAACTTCAATACACTGGGTTGTTGGTCGGATGAAGCTGTTGCCACCGCAGGTGCGTCGCCGCTGGCGATAGCGCCCACCAATGCACTCGGGGCCTCCTTCAAGCTGCACCGCCGCGACCAGGTCTTTCCCGATGTATTCGACCCCGCCTTTGCCGCTCATATCCGGGAAGGGGCGAACAAACACTGCGCAAACCGATGTCACCGCGTCGAACTGCTCGGAACCTTCATCGACAATGAACTGTACTGGTCGCCCGACTGGCGGGGTGCTGACGAACTTCTCACATTGTTTCTGAACCTGCCGTCGCACCGACCGGGCCGCGTAGCGGCCATCGCACGGCTGCAGGAGCACTATCGGGAGTTTTCCCAGTTCAACGCGGTCTGGCAGACCCCCGCGCGATCCTGGCAGGAATTGGCTACGATGGGGCGTGTCGAAGCGCCGTTCTTCCGGATGCCTCCCGGAGGCCTGAATGACGCGCTTGAGGTCAAGGCCGACCTCGCCAATCCCGCCCGCGCGGCATTTTCCGCTGATTGCGACGCCTTTCTGGCGATCGTTGCCGATCGATATTTCGAGCTGTGCGTCTCGGCCATCAAGGCCGCCGACCCCAATCACCTCGTCATTGGCTCCCGCTTCGGCTACCAGGCAAAATCGAGCGTGATCGCCGCTGCGGCCCGCTATCTCGACGTGATCTCGTTCAATTGCTACGAACTCGATGCGACCTCGCAGATCGAGACCTATGCCGCCAGTGGCAAGCCGTGCCTGATCTCCGAATTTGCATTCCGCGGCGATGATGTCGGCCTGCCCAACAGCCACGGGGCCGGGCCCAGGGTCGCCAGTCAGACCGAGCGGGCGCGGTGCTTCGAGCGCTACGTCACCGCCGCCCTGCGCCACCCCTCGGTGGTCGGCTATCACTGGTTCGAGCATGCCGACCAGCCGGCGGAAGGGCGGTTTGACGGCGAGAATTCGAATTACGGCACGGTGACGATCGAAGACGATCCCTATGTCGAGTTGACGGAGACGATGACCAGGGTCAATGCCCTGGCGGAGCGGATTCACGCCGGAACCTTGCCTGGCGACTAGTGAATTAGCCCGAACCCGGCCGACATTGAGCAAGGTCGGCCCTCATTCATAGCGTAGCGCTTCGATCGGATCGAGCCGGGCTGCCTTGCGGGCTGGATAATAGCCAAAAAAGATGCCGACGGCCGCCGAGAACAGGAACCCGCCGGCGATGGCTGCCAGCGATATCGGCGCCGGCCAGCCGGTGACGGCAGCGATCGCCAGCGAAAGGGCCGCGCCGATCACAATTCCGACGATGCCGCCGCTGACGCTGATGAAGATCGCCTCGGCCAGAAACTGCAGCAGCACGTGCAACCGGCGGGCGCCGATCGCCATCCGCAGCCCGATCTCGCGCGTCCGCTCCGTCACCGAGACCAGCAGGATGTTCATGATGCCGATGCCGCCGACCAGAAGCGATATCGATGCCACCGAGGCGAGCAGGAGCGCCATGATGCGGCTGCTGCCCTCCGCGGTCTCGGCGATCTGGCTGAGATTGCGAACCGAAAAGTCATTGCTGGCGCCCGGACGGATGCGGTGACGGCGGGCCAGAATATCGGTGGCCTGGCTGATCGCGGTATGGATGCTGTTCTGGTCCACCGCCTGCACGTAGATCTGATTCACGAAGCCGGTCAGGCGCGGCTGCAGCCCATAGGGATTTGGCGGCGCCGGATAGATCCAGTTGATGGCGGTTTGCGCTTGGCTTGGCGCCGCCACCCCGAGAATCTTGCGCTCGGCCGTCGTAAAGGGAACCATGATGAGATCGTCCTGGTCCTGGCCGAACGACGTCTGGCCCTTGCTGCCGAGCACCCCGATCACCCGCAACGAGACGCCTTTGGCCTGCACCAGCGCGCCGATCGGATTCTGCGATGCGCCGAACAACTGCCGACGCACGGTCTCGCCGAGCACGACGACCAGCCCGGCGCTCCGCTCGTCCTCCGATGTGATCGCTCGCCCGGCGGCGATCTGCCAGTTTGTCATCGGCGGGTAGTTGAAACTGACGCCCTGTATGCCGGTGGTCCAGTTCTGGCTGGCGAACCGGATCTGCCCGGACTGGCGGATGAGATAGCTCACTTCGCCTGCGGCCGCCGCTTCCCTGCGAATTGCCTGAACGTCGGCCACGGTCAGTGTCGATGCGCTGCCGGATCCGCCGCGTGCGCCGCCGCTGGTGGCGGCGCCCGGCACGATCACCACCAGGTTGGTGCCGAGCCTCGCGATTTCCTTGCGGACCGCCTCGTTGGCCCCTTGGCCGAGCGACACCATGACAATCAGGGCGGCGACGCCGATGAATACCCCGAGCATGGTCAGTCCCGAACGCATCTTGTTGCGCCAGATTGCCTCCGCGGCCGCCGTCATTACCATCCACGCGAACGGCCATGACGCGCCCGACGATGCCGCGAAGCGTGGCGGCATCGCCCGCGAGGGAAGGGGCTGTTCGCGTGGCGGGCCGGCCGCAGCCGATCCCGGCGGGGCGGTCGCTTCCAGCCTTGGCTTGCGCACATCCGAAATGATCTGGCCATCGCGCATGGTCAGCACGCGGTCGGCAAAGGCGGCGACGTCGGACTCGTGGGTCACCACGATGATGGTGACGCCCTGTTCGCGGTTAAGCGCGGTCAGGGTTTGCATGATCTCGTGAGAGTTGCGGGTATCGAGATTGCCGGTCGGCTCGTCCGCCAGTAGCAGGCTCGGCTGATTGATCAGGGCGCGTGCGATCGCGACGCGCTGCTGCTGCCCGCCGGAGAGCTGGCCGGGGGTGTTGCGTTCGCGGTCGCGCAGCCCGAGCTTGTCCAGAACCGCGCGCGCCCGCTCGAAGCGCACCCGCGCCTGGCCCTGGCCGGACCTGGCGTACAAAAGTGGCAGGGCGACGTTGTCGATGGCGCTGGTGCGCGGCAGCAGATTGAAGCTCTGGAACACAAAGCCGAGCCGCTCGCTGCGCAGGCCCGCGAGATCGGGCTCGGAAAGCTGCGCCACGTCGATGCCGTCGAACCGGTAGTGGCCGGAACTCGGCCGGTCGAGGCAACCCAGGATCGACATCAGCGTCGACTTGCCCGATCCGGACGCACCCATGATGGCGATGAATTCGCCATGCTCGACCGTCAGGTTGACGTCGCGAAGCGCATGCACGTCGACATCACCGACGCGATATGTCCGCGACACGTCTTCAATCCTGATGACCGGCTGCGCCATTTCAGTGCATCGTCGCTCTATCGGCTGTTCAATCAAAGACGCGGTCGCGGCACGCTCGCGCGCGTCTTTGCCGCACTGCGCGCCTCACCGAGGATCACACTGTCGCCGGGCCTGAGATCGCCCTGAGCAATCTCGGTAAATTCGTCGTCGTCGAGGCCGGTCGAAACCTGAATTGGCGTGGGCTTGCCGTCGCGAAGGACCCAGATCCGCGGCTGGGCCGTTTCGCGAACGGCGTTTCCGGTCGGGACATAGCGCAACGCCTGGTTCGGAACCCGCAGCACGTCGGTACGCTGAGCGATCAGGATACGGGTCGCGGCCGTGAGGCCCGGCTTGAGCGCGAGATCGGAATTCTCGACGCCGACGACGACATCGTAGGTGACGATGTTCTGCACCGTTTGCGGGGACTGCCGAACCTGGCTTACCGTACCCTCGAAGATTCGTTTGGGATAGGCGTCGACGGTGAAGGTCGCCTTGTTGCCCTGCTTGACGCCGCCGATGTCGCTTTCGCTGACATTGGCGTCGACCTGCATTTTCGTGAGGTCGGTCGCAATCAGGAACAACGTGGGAGTCTGAAAACTGGCGGCCACGGTCTGCCCGATGGTGACGTTGCGCGAAACCACGGTGCCATCCACCGGCGAGATGATCCTGGTGTAATCGAGATTGACCTGTGCCGCGTCGAGCACAGCCTGGCGCTGCAGGATGGTCGCTTCGTCGAATGTAATCTGGGCCAGCGCCTGCAGGTACTCGCTGTGGGCGCTGTCATAGGCGTCTTTCGATACAGCCTTGGTTTCGACCAGCGTCGACAGACGTTCATATGCAACCTTGGCATAGGCCAGCGACGCCTTGTCCTTCTCCAGCTGTGCTCTTGCGACGGCGAGATTGGCCTTCGCCTGATCGACGATGCTCTGGTAGGGGCGTCCGTCGATCCTGGCGCAAATCTGTCCGCGCTTCACCTGCGTATTGTAATCGCAGGTTAACTCCTGGATCACGCCGGAGACATAGGTCCCGACGATGATGGTCAATTCCGGATTGACAGTGCCGGTGGCGTTAATACTGCGGGCAATTTCGCCGGTGGTAACCGGCGCGGTTTCATATCGAACAACGGGGTCGCCGCCGACCGACCACCAGATGCCGCCGGCTGCCGCAAGCAGCAATGCCAGGACGGCCAAGATGATCCAGCGCCGGGTCGCCAATCCCGATCGCGCCGGCGCTTCCCCGACCCGACTCATCGCTGATGCAGGCGGCGCGTGTGGCAATGCTTCCCCGCTTTCGCCGGTACCCAACTGCTTGTTCATGTCGCTTGGGCTCCGGGTGGATTTGCCAGCAAACGCGAAGCCTAGTGTGCGACTTGATCTGGATTGTTGATTGGGATCAAGGTTGGTCCCGCAATGCGGAATTTGCCGTATCCTTGACTCGCCGGCAGCCATCCTCTTCTGTTCGCGAACCGCGTCGCGCGGTCACTCTCCGCCGGGAAAAACAAGAAAATGATAGTCGAACGGAAGATGTCGCCGACGCATGAAGCACCGTATCTCGGGTTGCGGGTGCTGGATTTCGGGCAGGGCATCGCGTCGCCCTATTGCGCGATGTTGCTGGGTGTCTACGGCGCCGAAGTGATCAAGGTCGAACCGCCCGAGGGCGACTGGTCGCGCTATCTCGGAACCACCTATGGCAGCCATACCGCGCTTTCGGCGGTCTATAACAGGGGCAAGCGCAGCCTGTGCATCGACCTGAAGCATGCCGAGGGGATCGCGATCGCCAGGCGCCTCGCCGCCGCAAGCGACGTGCTGGTCGAAGGCTTTCGCCCCGGCGTCGCGGCGCGCTTGGGCATTGGTTATGAGGAACTGTCGCGCGACAATCCGGGTCTGATCTATCTGTCGGTCTCTGGCTTCGGGCAGGACGGTCCCTATTCGAAGCGCCCGGGCTCGGATTCGGTGGCACAGGCCTTTTCCGGCCTGGTCTCGGTCCCGGCAACGACAGGATTCCGCACCGGGTCGGCCACACCATCTCCGATGTCGCGACCGGCGTCTATGCGTTCCAGGCCATTGCCACCGCGTTGTTCGCCCGTGCTGCCGTCGGTACCGGCCGCTGGATCGACGTCAATCTCGCGCAGTCCACCGCAGCCCTGCTTGGCCACAAGGCCGCCGAATATGTGCTTGAGGGCGGAACCCCGCGCGCGCTCAACGTGCCGGCTGGCTCGTATCAGACCAGCGATGGCTGGATCATGGTCACCTTGGTCAACGAGGCGCAGTACAAGCGGCTCTGCACCGCAATCGAGCGCGAGGATCTCGCCAGCGATCCGCGCTATCAGGATTTTGCCAGACGCGCGGACTCGGCCGATCTACTGATGGCACAATTGCGCGGAGTGTTCCTGACCGGGACCAGCGAAACCTGGCTCGGTCGGCTTCATGCGGCGGATGTCATCGCCGAGCGCATCCTCACTCCCGTCGACTGGCTGCACAATGTACACGTCGAGGCGACCAGGGCCGCAGTCTGCCAGGACACACCCGGCATCGGCAAGGTTTACGCCGCGCGAACGCCGGGCATCGCGGGCCCATCCGAGGATGGCTTGCGGCCGGCGCCGGATATCGGCGCCGACAGCTGCGAAGTGCTGCTCGAAGCCGGATTCGATTCCGGTGCGATCGACGGCTTGATCAGCGCCGGCATTGTCCGCACCTCCGGCCGATAGGCCGCCCAAGCATACCCGGCGCTGGCGAGCGTTACCGTTACTGAAGTAAACACCTGAAAAGGGGGACAGCATGGCAGGACTTTATTTCGAAGAATTCGAGGTCGGCCGGGAATATCATCATGAGTTCAGCCGGACCGTTACCGAGATGGACAACACCATGTTCAGCCTGATGACGATGAATCCGCAGCCGCTGCATCTCGACGCCCATTTCTCTGAAAATACCGAATTCGGCCAGCGGCTGTTCAACAGTCTCTATACGCTCGGCATCATGATCGGCATGAGCGTCTACGACACCACGCTCGGCACCACTATCGGCAATCTCGGCATGACCGACGTCAAGTTTCCAAAACCGGTGTTTCACGGCGATACGCTGAAGGCGCATACCAAAATCATCTCCAAGCGCCTCAGCCAGTCGCGACCGACCCAGGGCATCGTGGAATTCGAGCACACCGCGACCAACCAGCGCGGCGAGGTGGTGGCCAGTTGCCGCCGTACCGGCCTGATGCATTGCAAACCTCAACCGAAGGCCTGAATCGATGCGCTCATTTCTGTTCGTTCCCGGCGACAGCGTCCGGAAATTCGACAGCGCGAAGAAGACCGCGGCCGACGCGCTGATCCTCGATCTCGAGGATTCAATCGCGCCGGATCAGAAGGTCACTGCTCGCGGCATCACCCGCGAGATGCTGGACGCGCGTAATCCCGCCCAGAAGATCTACATCCGCGTCAACGCGCTCGATACCGGGATGACGCTCGGCGACCTCGCCGCTGTGATGCCGGGCCGTCCCGACGGCATCGTACTGCCAAAATGCGCCGGGGCCGCCGACGTCAATCACCTGGCGCTGTATCTCGACGCCTTCGAGGCAGCGTCCGGAACCGAGCAGGGCACCACGCGGATCGTCGTGGTCGCGACCGAGACCGCGCGGGCGGTGACGAAACTGCTCGACTTCGAAGGCGCCAGTCTGCGGCTGTGGGGCATGATGTGGGGTGCCGAGGATCTTGCGGCCTCGCTCGGCGCCTCGCGCAACCGCACCAATGGCCGCTTTCACGGCCCGTTCCTCTTGGCGCGTGACCTCTGCCTGATCAGCGCCGCCGCGATCGGGGTGGTGGCGATCGACACCATCGCCACCGACATCGACGATCTCGCTGGCCTGAAGGAAGAGGCGATCGCCGCCCGTCAGGACGGGTTCCTGTCGAAGGCGGTGATCCATCCCAAGCATGTCGATGTCGTCAATGCCGCTTTCATGCCGACGGAAGAGGAAATCGCCTGGTCGCAGAAAATCGTCAAGGCCTTCGATGACAATCCCAATTCGGGCGTGGTGAAGATCGACGGCAAGATGATCGACAAGCCGCATCTGCGCGCGGCGGTGAAAATCCTGGCGCTGGTGGAAACAAAGCGCTGAGGCTCGCGACAACGCCAGGCAGCGCACTCAATCCCGTAACCGCCGCAACGAAGCGACGGGGTGTGTGCCGCGAGCGGAATATACCCGCGCGCCGACTCCACTACGAGCTGAGGAAACAGCCGGCAAATAAAGGTTACGTTGTGTCTTTCGCGCAACTGGCATTTGCCAAGGACTTGCCTAAGATTGGCCACGATTCAAAAAAAGGGGCCAATTTCATGAAAATCAAGAACAATTTTCTCACTGCTCCCCTGCGGACCATTCATTCCTAGCCCGTAAGTCCGCTAGCCCCGGAGAGCCGCGCCTCAGGCAGCCCTTCGGCTTTTCTGCTTCAAGGAATTAATTCCTGTCGATCCGCGACCCGCGCGATCGCTGGATTCGTGCGTCCAAAATCAACCGAAACCTCAACCAAAAGGATGGAATCTGACATGCATACGCCTACCAGAATATCCGTACTTGTCCGTTCATGCGCAGCTTTCGTTGCTGCGGCAAGCGTGGTTTTCACTGCCACTGCTCATGCCGGCGATGCGCCGGTCGTACGCTCACTTCCGTCCTGGACCGGGTTTTACGCCGGGGTCCACGGCGGCTGGGGCTGGGGCAAAACACAGGTTGAGGATCCCATCTTCAGCCCGCCATTCAATCCGACTGAGTCGACATACAGCGGGCCTCTCGCCGGAGGTCAGTTCGGCGCGAACTGGCAACTGGGAAATTTCGTCGTTGGCGCGGAGATCGACGGCTCCTGGGCCTTCGTGCGGGGCAATACCAATCGAAACCAGACCATCATTACGTCCAGCACCAACAACGGCATCGGCTATCGGGCGCTTGCCACCGGAACCGGACGCCTGGGTTACGCCATGGGGCAATGGCTGGCCTATGCAAAGGGCGGCGTGGCGTGGGCCGACATGGAGATCACGACCCAATTCACGCCGCTCCCCACCACGTATGAGCGAAGGCTGTTCGGCGCAGTCGGCGGCGTCGGCCTGGAAGTGGCGTTCCTGCGAAACGTCTCGGCCAAGGTCGAATACAACCTGATCTACATCCCGACCGATCACCTCGTCTATGCGAACCTCAACACGACCTCCAGCCTCGATCACCTTGTCCAGGTGGTGAAGGCCGGCATCAACGTGCGCTTTGGCGACGGCTCAGTTCCAGCGCGCTAACTCGCCCATTCATCAAAAATCCAGGAAAGAGAGAACAACCATGTCTGCTTCCATGAACCGCCGCACCATTATGCGCCGTCCAGCCCGGTCGATCGTTGCCGCCATCGCGGCAGGTTTCGCCGCAATGATCGCGACACCTGGCCACGCCGCTCCGGTCGAATATGTCAGGATCTGCTCATTGTACGGCGCCGGTTTCTTCTACATTCCGGGGACCGACACCTGTGTGGACGCGCGCCAGATCGTGCAAAGTCAATATGACGTTGCTCGTGCGCAAACCCGGAGCGCGACCGGCACCGCGATGGCCGCTTCCCTTGTCGCACCGTGGCTTCCAACCGGCACCAACTACGCCATCTCGAATCATTGGGCGGCCTTCGACGGGCAACACGCGATGGGGGCATCGGGGCTCATCCGGGTTTCGGGCAACCTGGTGTTTTCCGCCGGATTCGCTTTGGGCCTCGACCGCGGACGCCTGCTGTCCACGACCAATCGGACGCAGACCGAATTCGGCACGTCGGTGCCCGCGCAGTCCTGGAGTGACGTCCGCAGCATCGGCCGCGCCGGCTTCATGTACGCGTGGTGACGCACCCGGCCTGAGTTGAACCCTCCCAAACCATTCTCGCATTCGAAAGATCATTCCATGACAATCTCAATCCTGCGTTTGATGCGCCACCCGATCACTTGTGCCGCCGCCGCCCTGTCGTTTCTGATAACCGCACCGGTATCCGCCTCGTCCGCCGATGCGGCCGACCTCGCGTTGAAGGGCCCGTCGACGGCCTCGGCGCCGCTGTGGACCGGCTTCTACATCGGCCTTCATGGCGGAGCGGGCAACGGCAAAAGCCAACTCGAAGATCCGGACTTCCAGATCGCGTTCGACCGCGTCACCATGAACTCACGCGGCACGCTCGCAGGTGCCCAAGTGGGCGCCGACTGGCAGTTTGGCGACATCGTGGTCGGCGGAGAAATCGATGCGTCATGGTCATCGATCAAGGGCAGCGTCGCGCCCGATCCGGCTTTCTTCCTGTCCGGCCTTTCGGTGCAGTATCAGGCGCTGGCGACGGGTACCGGCCGTGTCGGTTACGCAGCGGGTAACCTGCTGGGTTACGTCAAAGGCGGCGTAGCCTGGGCCAACGTCGACTACAAGAGCGCACTCGGTACCGCGTTCCCGATCGACGTTAATCACCAACGCACCGGTTTGACGGGCGGGGCAGGTCTCGAATTTGCGCTATTGGGCAGCCTCTCGGCCCGGGTCGAATACGACTACGTCTATTTCGGCGCCGGCGCGATTGCCCTCGGTACCCGGCGCAATCCCAGCAATGTCGATCATGAACTCCACCTCGTGAAGGTCGGTCTGAACTGGCGCTTCACCGGCGACTATTTGCTTGCGCGCTATTGAGCACAGCCATCCGTCACCATTCATCGGAGACCATCATGTGGAAGCACATCAACGCAGCGCGCTGCGTCCTCGGGCCCGGCTTGCGAGCGGTTCTCGCGATCGCCGCGTTTGCCATGTTCAATGCCGCGCCAAGCCACGCCTCGGTCGAATACCAGAGAGTCTGCTCGCTCTACGGCGCCGGGTTCTTTTACATCCCTGGCACCGACACGTGTTCCAACGCGCGCCAGATCGTGGAGAACCAGTTTGCCATCGCTCGCGAACTGACGCGCGCCGCTACCGGAACAGCCATGGCCGCGGCTCTGGTAAATCCATTCCTGCCCGACGGTACCGATTATGCGATCTCGATCCACTGGGCCGTTTTCGACGGGCAGCATGCTGCCGGGTTTGCAGGACTGATCCGGTTGTATGGAAATTTGGCGTTATCGGCGGGAGTCGCCGTCGGCCTTGATAACGGTCGCCTGCCTTCCCTGGTCAATCGTACCCAGACCGAGTTCGGCACTTCGGTGCCGGCCCAGTCATGGAGCGACATTCGCGTGCTCGGACGCGTGGGCCTTCAGTATTCGTGGTAAGGGCAACGCGCAGCCGGCCGGTGTGATTGATCGACGCCGCCGGTCGGGAACAACTGTCATCATCCGCGAAGGCGGATGATCCAGTATTTCAGAGACGTTTTTGTTCAACCCGAGAAGCTGCGTCATCCCCGCGCTGCGCGGGGATGACGGGTAGGGGAGGCGAGAGCCGCTACTACGGATCGGGGGTCTCACCCCCGATACGCCCGCACCCGCTGTACCATCTGCTCGACATGCGCAATCGGGGTTTCCGGCTGGATGCCGTGGCCGAGGTTGAAGATGAAGCGACCGCCGGCAAAGTTCGCCAGCACGTCGTCGATCGCACGGTCCAGCGCCTCGCCGCCGGCGATCAGCACCAGCGGATCGAGATTGCCCTGCACCGCGACTTTGGTCTGCACGCGCTCGCGGATCAGCGACGGCTCGGCCGCCCAGTCGATGCTGACGCCATCGACGCCGGTGGCCTCGACATAGTCGGGCAACTGCGCGCCGGCGCCACGGGGAAAGCCGATGATCTTCGCGTCCGGCACCTGGCGGCGGACGCCTTCGACGATGCGCCGGGTCGGGTCGACCGACCAGCGCTGGAATTCGCGGGGCGGCAGCACGCCGGTCCAGGTGTCGAAGATCTGCAGCACATCGGCGCCGGCCTTGAGCTGTCCGAGCAGATACTGGATCGAGTTTTCCACCAGCACGTCGATGATCTTCGCAAACGCCTCGGGGTGGCGATACGCCATCATCCGCGCCGGCGCCTGGTCGGGCGTGCCCCTTCCGGCCACCATGTAGGTCGCAACCGTCCACGGCGCGCCGCAGAAGCCGACCAGCGCGATCTTTGGACCGAGTTCGCGGCGCACGCGGCGCAGCGCCTCGTAGACCGGTTCGAGTTTCGCAAAGTCGCCCGTTGACGCCAGCGTGCCGACCTTGTCCGGCGTATCCAGAGGATCGAGCCGCGGGCCTTCGCCGGCTTCGAACCGTACCGAACGGCCGAGCGCGTAGGGAATGACGAGAATATCCGAGAAGATGATGGCGGCGTCGAAGTTGAAGCGCCGGATCGGCTGCAGTGTTACCTCGGCGGCATATTCAGGCGTGAAGCACAGATCGAGAAAGCCGCCGGCCCTGGCGCGCAGTTCGCGGTATTCCGGCAGATAACGGCCGGCCTGCCGCATCATCCATAGCGGCGGAACCGGCTGCCTGCGGCCGCAGAGTACTTCGACGAAGGGTTTTGTGGTCGGGTTCTGGGTCAAGCCGCTTTCCGTGGTGGTTCGACAGGGCATCTGCCGTTCCTGATACACTGCCGTCGCGGTCTTGGCCACGGTCACCGGGCGGACGATGTCACCGCTGGAAAACGTATGTGCCCGGAGCATCCCCGGCCGGTGCATATCCCTTTTCGGGAGCACCCATGGCAGGCGGCGACACGCGCTCCGGCGCGGAATGGCCGGCGAGCCAGTCGGCCCAGTCTAGCCACCATGATCCTTCCTTCGCCTCAGCCGCCGCGGCCCATTCGTCCGGGTCGAGACAGGTGTCGGCGTTGCGCTTGAAAGCGATACGAAAATGGCGGTGCGGGCGGCCGGGCTCGCTGACGATGCCGGCGTTGTGGCCGCCGCTCGTGAGCACGAAGGTGACGTCGGTATCGGTGTGATAGTGGATCTTGTAGACCGACCGCCATGGCGCGACATGATCGCGCTCGGTTCCGACGACGAACATCGGCGCGCGGATGTTCTGCAGTGCGGCCGTCCGTCCGTCGACCATGAAGCGACCAGTCGCGAGCTCGTTGTCGAGATAGAGCCGCTGCAGGTACTCCGCATGCATCTTGTAGGGCATGCGGGTGGAGTCCGCGTTCCACGCCATCAGATCGGTCATCGGCGTCCGCTCGCCCATCATATAATCGTGGACCAGCCGCGACCAGACCAGGTCGTTGCTGCGCAGGAGCTGGAAAGAGCCCGCCATCTGGTCGGCGGAGAGATAGCCCTTGTTCCACATCATGCTCTCCAGGAAGTGCATCTGGCTGTGGTCGATGAAGAGGGCGAGCTCGCCGGGTTCGGTGAAGTCGGTCTGGGCTGCCAGCAGCGAAACCGTCGCCAGGCGGTCGTCGCCAGCGCGCGCCATGGCGGCGGCGGCGATCGATAGCAGCGTTCCTCCAAGGCAATACCCTGTCGCATGGATCTTGCACCCGGCAACGATGGCGCTGATGGCCTCGAGTGCGGCCATGACGCCGGAACGCCGGTAATCGTCCAGGGTAAGCTCGCGATCCTCGGCGGCTGGATTGCGCCAGGAGATGCAGAAGACGGTATGGCCCTGTCCGACCAGATAGCGGATGAGCGAATTCTGCGGCGACAGATCGAGGATGTAGTACTTCATGATCCAGGCCGGCACGATCAGCACCGGCTCGGCCATGACCGTCTCGGTCGATGGCGCATATTGAATCAGTTCGATCAGGTGGTTCCGATAGACGATCTTTCCCGGCGTGACGGCGACGTCCCTGCCTGCCTTGAAATCCTCGGAGCCCAACGGGGGCTGCCGGGTGATCTGCCGGCCGATGTCCTCCAGCCAGTTCTGGAACCCGCGGATGAGGTTGGCCCCGCCGGTCGCGGCGGTCTTCTCGATCACTTCGGGGTTGGTGAACGGGAAGTTCGACGGCGAGAACATGTCGAGAAACTGGCGCGCGGCGAAGGACACCACCTCTTCATGATGCGGCGAGACGCCGGGCACTTCGCGGGTGACGTTATGCCACCATTGCTGATTGAGCAGGAAAGCCTGAGCCAGGAAGTTATAAGGTGGTTTGCGCCATCCCTCCGCGCTGAACCGGTAGTCGCCCGGCAACGGGGCGATGCAGGGTGGCGCATCGGGACTGCGCGCTGCAGCTGTGCAATGAGCGATCAGACGCGTCGCTTTCCGTGACGCCTTATCGATCAGCTCGAGGCGTTTTCCGGGAGCCGACGCAAGATGAATGGACCAATCGAAGAAGGCGAGGGCCAGCGACGCCGGAGAAAGCCCACCCGTCGACTGGGCGGTGAGGGCTTCGCGCATCCGGTCGATCGCGCGGAAGGCTTCGCTGCCGACGCTTTCCTCGGCCGGCGGCAATGATATTGACCGATTTTGTACGGACCGAGTCTGCACAGACAAGGCGTGTTCCGGCTTGGTCGAAGGCATTACTACTACTTCCTTACTGGACATGACCTTTTCCCTCGACATCGGCCGCGATCCCGAAAGCCGGGTTCGTCACGAGAATGTCACGAAAACCGCGCGCCGGGCATCGGTCTCTCCGTGGAATTTGCTGATGAACAATGTGTATCCGGAGCCGGCCGACGACAGTTGACGTGGATCAAGACGTGGCTGTGCAATCGTTTCGATCTGCTGCGCGACAAGGTTCGGCTCGGCGCCATCAACCAGGACATCATCCATCAATGCCGCCGATTTACCTGACAGCGCTGCGCTGGGCCGCGAGCGCAATCAGGGTGGCCACAACTCCGCTCAGTTCAACCGCAGTTCGGTGATATGCCGCGGGTCCGGCTTCAACTCGCCGCGTTCGACGCGCTTGACGATATCCGTCAGCGCCGCATTGGCGATGCAGGAGAGGCCGACCTTCTCGCCCTCGCGCACCACAAGGCCGTTGAGGAATTCGATCTCGGTGCGCCGGCCTTTCTCCATGTCCTGGCCCATCGACGGACGCTGCCCGGCGGCGGTGCGCTTGCCGTCCTCGAATCGCTGCGCGTCACAGGCGCGCGTCGCTTCCTCGTCGCCTTCGCCGGCCCGCGCGATGGTTTCGGGCGGCAGATGCAGGATCTCTTCCAGCTGATAGCCATGCGCCTGCCCGACGCGGATTGCTTCGCTGCCCAGCCGTGTGGAGAAGCGGCGGATTGGCTCGCTTTGCAGGATCTCGCCACCGGGCAGCCCGGTGCAGGCGGAGAGCCCGTTGCCCATGGCGTTGGCGACCAGCTTCGACCAGCGTTCGCCCCACAGATTGGAGGTCACCATGGCGCTGTCGGCGGTGCCGACCAGCCGGCAGATTTCCTCCGCCCGTGGCGTGATACGGCCGTGAACCTCACCGGCGCGAAATACGGTGTGCGTGGCCCCGTGCTTGCCGGCACCGCGATGGATGTGGCCGGGCCCGGGCAAATTCACCGTGATGCTGCTGGCGATGCAGCCGAGCGTCTTGCCCCAGCCGACGATGCCGGCGATGGTCTCTTCGTTCATGCAGTTCTGCAGCGACACCACGTAGCCGTTCGGCGCCAGATATTGCCGGATCAGCATGGTGGCCCAGGCGGTGTCGTAGGACTTCATGCAGATGAAGGCGATGTCGACCGGCGCTTCCCTGGCGAGTTGCTGTGCGTCGGTGACGTGCAGCGCGCGCACGGGCACGGTGAATTCCGCGACGTCCCTGGCGTGGGTGACGCGCAGGCCGTGCTTGCGCATCTGCTCGACATGGGCGGGCCAGGGATCGATGAAGGTGACATCCTCGCCGGCCTGCACCATATGGGCGCCGGCATACCCGCCGACCGCCCCGGCTCCGACGATCGCAATCTTTTGGCCCATGCTGTCCTCCCGGCGTCTCTTTGACAGAGGCTAGCGCGCCAGTGGGGTTCGCCACAAGCGGTGGCCGCGCCGCGACCTGCACAGCCGTTATGCGCTGCGCACCACGCGAAATCCGATGTTGCTGGAAGCGCTGTCCTGGCTGTTCGAACTGCGCGCCGCGACGCGGTAGCGGTTGCAGTAGGATTCGTGGCAGAGGAACGATCCGCCACGAAGCGAGCGGTTGACGGCAGGCACGGTCTGCAGCGGATCCACCGCGGCGGTGATGCGGTGATAGTCCGGCGCGAAATAGTCCTCGCACCATTCCCAGACATTGCCCGCCATGTTGTGCAGGCCATATCCGTTCGGTTGAAAGGCGTGCACCGGCGCAGTGCCGATATGACCGTCGTCCGCGGTGTTGCAATCGGGAAAATCGCCCTGCCAGATGTTGCAGCGGTGTTCGTCCGATGGTGTCAGCTCATCGCCCCACGGATAGCTGGCCCGTTCGAGCCCGCCGCGCGCGGCGATCTCCCATTCCGCCTCGCTCGGCAGTCGCGTGCCGGACCACCTGCAATAGGCCTTCGCGTCATTCCAGGACACGTGCACCACGGGATGATCGAGCCGGTGGAGGACGGTGCTGGGCGGACCCTCGGGCTGCGCCCAATAGGCATGCGGCACCGGCAGCCACCAAGGCGTCTCGGCGACACGCTTGTCGATCGCTCGCCTGGTCTCGTCAGGCAGCAACCCCTGGAACACGAAACTCCAGCCGTATCGTTCTGCATCGGTGGTGTAGCCGGTGGCGCGAACGAAATCGCCGAACTGGATGTTGCTGACGGCGTGGCAGGCGATGGCAAACCCACTGACTGTCACCAAGCGCGGGGGGCCTTCGCCATCAGCGGGAAAGCGTCGGTCATCCGATCCCATGATGAAGGCGCCCCCGATCGGGATGCTCCAGCGGCGCGCGATGGGAGTTGGGCTCGGTTCGAGGCTGACGGACGCAGAGACAGAATCGTTTTCAGTCAGCTGACCGTTGTCAGACTTGCGAATTGTGCCGCAACAGGAGGAAACTGCACTGTTGGCCAATGGTATCGCGCTCCATTCCACGGTCTTCGCTGTTCTTCTTCCCTCCCCGCCACGCGCAAGGGCGCGTGGGGGGAGGGGAGCAGATCACGTCGGCTGTCGTTCCTCTTCCCAGAACGCCGTGCCGCCCTCCGCCTTCATCAGCTCCAGGATCTTTTCGCGCGGGATTACACCGCATCGCTTGGCCCAGGCGGCGTATTGCTCGCTCATGGCGCGGACGCGTTCCGGATGCTGCCCGGCAATGTCGTGCATCTCGGTGCGGTCGGCCTCCATGTCGTAGAGTTCCCATGGGCCGGGATATTTTCGCACCAGTTTCCATTTGCCGGTGCGAACCGCCGCGTTGCCTTCATGCTCCCAGAACAACGGTCCGCGGCCGCCATAGGCCGCCGCGAAGGACGGTACCAGGCTTTCGCCTTCGCAGGGCAGGATCGGGTTGCCGTTGTATTCCTTCGGATAGGCCGCGCCCGTCACGTCGACGATGGTCGCCATGATGTCCGTCAACTGGCTCGGATTGTGCCGCAACCCGCCTTTCTCCTGAATGCCGTGCGGCCAGTGCACGATGAAGGGCGTCGCGATGCCGCCCTCGTGGATCCAGTGCTTGTAGAGCCGGAACGGCGAATTCGACAAATTGGCCCAGGCGGTGCCGTAGCTTTGATAGGTGTCTTCGCCGCCGGGCATCAGCTTGGGATCGTTGCCGAAGCGCACCGGCTTGCCGGCCCGGGTCTTGGCCTTGGCGATCATCAGTTGATCGACCAGTTCGCGCGCGGTGACGCCGTCGGGAATATCCTCGGCGCAGGCGCCGTTGTCCGACAGAAAAATGATCAGCGTGTTGTCCAGCTGGCCGGTGGCTTCAAGGGCAGCAAGGATACGGCCGATGCCCTGGTCCATGCGGTCGATCTGGGCGGCATAGACTTCCATGCAGCGCAGTGTCCATTCGCGATTTTCAGCTTCGGTCCACGGCGGCTGGGTCGAGTCGCGGTCGGTCAGCTTCCAGTTCGGGTGGATGATGCCGTCATCGACCAGCTTTTGCAGCCGCCGCTCGCGCAAAGTGTCCCATCCCGCATCGAACTTTCCCTTGTATTTCGCGATGTCTTCGTCATGGGCGTGCAGCGGCCAATGCGGCGCGGTATAAGCGACGTATTGGAAGAACGGCGTCTCGGGATTGTCCCGCTTGTGCTGGTGAACATAGGCGACCGCCTGGTCGCTGATCGCATCGGTATAGAAGAAGGCAGGATCGTTCTCCGCTTCATGCTCGATATTGTCGTTGCCGCGTGTCAGCGTGTTCGGATGGTAGAAGCTGCCGGCGCCGATGATGGTACCGAAGAAATAATCGAAGCCGCGTTGCAGCGGCCAGGAATCGGTGGGCTCGGTCAGGTTGGAGGACACATGCCACTTGCCGCTCAGATAGGTTTTGTAGTTCTTCGCCTTGAGCACTTCGGCGACAGTAACGCAGCTCTTGTTCAGATTTCCGGCATAACCCTCGGGCCCGTTGTTGTAGGTGAGGATGCCGACTCCTGTCTGGTGCGGATGCAGCCCTGTCAGCAGCGAGGCGCGCGACGGGCTGCAGCGGGCGGTGTTGTAGAATTGCGAATAGCGCAGCCCGTTGGCGGCCAGCCGATCCAGATTGGGCGTTTCGATTTCGCCGCCGTAACAGCCGATGTCGGAAAATCCCATGTCATCGTTGAGGATGATCATGATGTTGGGGCTGTTCGCTTTGCCGCCATTTGCCATGGTTTGGTCCTTCTTGATCCTAGGGCCTGGAATCACAAATCGGTATTGCTGCCCATCCTTCGAGACGGCCACTTCATGGCCTCCTCAGGATGAGATTAAACCTGTCGAAACATCGCGACCTCATGCCGAGGAGCGAGCGACGCGAGCGTCTCGAAGCATGGGCAGCAAGCGACTCATCTTTCTCACATAGTTGGTGCTGGTATTTGCGGTGTCAGGGGTGACGCCGCGTCAGGTTGATGCTGAGCTGGAAATAACCGGGCAGATAGACCGAGCGCAGCAACTCCAGTGGCCGGCCGTCGGTGTTGACGGTAAGTCGCTCGATCGACAGCAGCGGGCTGCCGGCCTTGATTCCGAGCAGCTCGGCGCTGGTGGCGTCGGCGAGCGAGGCGCTGATGGTCTGGGTCGCTTCCTTGATCTCGAATCCGAGTTCGCTCTCAAAGACCCGATACATCACGATCGAGGTGAGGTCGCGCTTGTCGAGTTCCAGCCCGATGTCGGGCGGATAGAACGCGTGCTCGATGGCGATCGGAATGTCGTCGGCGAAGCGGACGCGTTTGAGCTGCCACACCGCGCGTTCGCGCAGCTGCTTGCGGACATTGGCATCGTGCCGGTTGGTCATGCCCTGCAGCAGCACCTTGGCGCCGGGCTGGTAGCCGGCGTCCTTGATGGTTTCCGAAAACCCCATCAGCCGACCGACCCAGTTTTCCGGCTGGTTGGTCCGCAGGAAGGTGCCGCGGCCGCGCTCGCGTTCGAACATGCCCTCGTCAACCAGCGGCTTGATGGCGTTGCGGATGGTGATCCGGCTGACGCCAAAATGCTTGCCGAGTTCGGCTTCCGTCATCAGCCGGCCGGTCTTGTCGATCAACTCGCCGACCTTGACCTGGCGGCGGATGGTTTCGCGGACCTGAATGTGCAGCGGCATGGAACTGGCTTCTTCCGGCTCCCCAGGATTGCTCATGCTGTCAGCGATGCCTTTTCGGTAGCGCAAACGTGCAGCTGCGGTCATTACAGCCGCCTGCGGGTGGTTGCGTCGAACACGTGGATATCGGCCGCTCGGGCGGTGATCGACAACGCGGCGCCCTCGCGCGGCACGTTGCCGTCGCTGACGCGCGCCCGAATCGAGATGCCGGAGCAATCGAGATCGAGGATGGCGGTGTCGCCGAGGTCCTCGACCAGGTCGACCACGGCCGGAATGCCGTCGGTGACGATCCGGACCGCGCCGGGACGGATGCCGACGACGACATCGCGCTCGCCGGCTTCCTTCAGGCTGGTCTCGAGGCGGTGGCCCGCGATCTCGACGTAGCCGCCCCTGTAACGCGCCGGGATCAGGTTCATCGGGGGGCTGCCGATGAAGGCGGCGACATCGATCGAGTTCGGCCTGGCGAACACGTCGGCAGGCCGGCCGATCTGCTGGATTTCGCCGGCCATGAACACCGCCATGCGATCGGCCAGCGTCATCGCCTCTTCCTGGTCGTGGGTGACGTAGACCGCCGTGACGCCGAGCGAGCGCTGCAGCTTCTTCAACTCGGTGCGGGTTTCCAGCCGCAGCTTGGCGTCGAGATTGGACAGCGGTTCGTCGAGCAGGAACAGCCGTGCCTTGCGGACGATGGCGCGGGCCAGCGCGCAGCGCTGCTGCTGGCCGCCAGACAACTGGCCGGGCTTGCGTTGCAGCAGATGCTCGATCGCGACCTTTCGCGCGGCCTCCTGCACCGCCGGGACGATCTCGGCTTTCGGCATTTTGGCCATTTCCAGCGGAAAAGCGATGTTCTCATACACCGTCATGTGCGGATAGAGCGCGTAGCTCTGGAATACCATGGCGATGTCGCGGTCGCGTGCATCCGCTGCGGTGATGTCCTGGCCGTCGATGAAAACCCGGCCGGCGCTCGGCGCATCGAGGCCTGCGAGGATCCGCAAGGTGGTGCTCTTGCCGGAGCCGGATGGCCCCAACAGCGCGAAGAATTCACCGGGCTCGATATCGAAGGTCACGCCCTTCAGGGCTGCGAACTCGCCATGCATCTTGACGATATCTTCGAAACGCACCTGACCGCGACCGCTCATCGGCGCCCTCCGCCCTTGACCGCGCCGACGGTGAGGCCCTTGACGATATTCTTCTGGGCGACGATGCCGAGGATGACGACCGGCAGCATCGCCAGCACCGAGACGGCCGCAAGCTTGGCCCACAGCGTCTGTTCGACCGAGATGAAATTGAACATCGCGACCGTCACCGGCCGCACCGTATTGCCGCTGAGCACGACCGCGAACAGGAATTCGTTCCAGGCGTTGAGGAACACGAACACGACCGTTACCGCGATGCCGCCGCGCACCTGCGGGATGATGATGCGCCACAGCGTCTTCATCCGGCTGGCGCCGTCGAGATAGGCGGCTTCCTCCATCTCGAACGGAATATCCTCGAAATAGGACACCAGCAGCCAGATCGCGAACGGCAGCGAGAACGACAGGTAGATCAGGATGATGCCCTGGTAAGTGTCGATCCAGCCGATGTTCCGCAGGATCAGGAAATAGGGGATGATGATGCCGACCGGCGGCAGCATTTGCGTCGCCAACACATAGAAACCCGCGAATTTCTTGCCGCGAAACCGTAGCCGCGCTAGCGCATAGGCCGCGGGCACCGCCATCAGCATGGTGATGACGGTCGTGCCGATCGCAATGACAAAACTGGAGACGAGGTTCGGCAGGATCGACGCCGAGCCGAACAGCACGTCGCGATAGGGCTCCAGCGTCGGCGTGAAGAACAGTTTCGGCGGGTAGGCCAGCACGTCGGAGTCGGTTTTCAGCGAATTCAGCACGCTCCAGACAATCGGGAAAACCCACGCCAGCAGGAACAGCAGCGTGATCGCGAGCACCGCGACGAGGCGAATACGCCGGACGATCATTTCGCTCTCCGCAGCGCGAACAACACGCCCGAGATCAGAATGGTCACCACCAGCAGCGCCACCGCCAGCGCCGAGCCGTAGCCGATCGACAGTTCGGTGAAGGACTTGCGGTAGGCGTAGAGATTGAGGATCTCGGTCGCGGTCCCCGGACCGCCGCCGGTGACGGTGAAGATCGCGGCGAATGCCGTCAGCGCCACCATGGTGCGCATGATCACCACCATCACGATCGCGGGCCGCAGCAAGGGCAGGGTGATACGGCGGAAACGCTGCCAGGCGCTGGCGCGGTCGAGCCGAGCGGCTTCGTAGATATCCTCCGGCAGCGAGGCGAGGCTCGCCAGCAGCACCATGAAGGCGAAAGGAGTCCATTGCCATGTATGGATGATGATGACCGACACCATTGCAAGCGTGGGATCGCCTAGCCAGTTCTTGCTGCCGAGCCCGGCATTGATGGCGAGGTAATCGACAATGCCGAATTCCGGAGCCAGCATGAAGGTGCGCCAGATCATGCCGACCACGGCAGGCGACAGCACCACCGGCAGGATCGCAATGACGCGGAACCAGCCCTGGCCGCGCTTCATGTCCATCACCAGCAGGGCCAGCGCCAGACCGAGCGCGACCTGCAGCACAACGGTGGAGGCAGTGTAGACCAGACTAATCAGCAGCGAGGACCAGAACCGGTCGTCGGCCAGCAGCGTTCGGTAGTTTTCCAGTCCGACAAAGCCATCCGCAAACGGCATCGCCAGATCCATCCGGAACGTGCTGGTGCCGATCAGGAACAGGAGCGGGAACGTTGTGGTTGCCAGCAACGCCACGAACGCCGGCGCCAGCAGCGCTGCCGCGAACCGGCGTTCGCGCCGCGCCAGCACGCGGCCGAGATCGCCCGAGTGGGAAATCGCGGCCGCGTGGTCCTGCATCGCTATCGTCGCCGGCTTCGCCAACTCAGCCGCGCATCATCGGTTCGACGCGGCGCTGGGCGTCGTCGAGGGCTGCCTTGATGGTGGCCTGGCCCGACAGCGCGGACTGGATCGCGGTCGCCATGGTATCGCCGATCGCGGGCCATTGCGGTACCCGCGGACGCCAGTCGACGTCGGTGTCGCCCTGCAGCGTCGCCATCGTGGCCTCGACGAAATTGTCACCAAAGCCGTTCATCAGCTTCACGTATTCCGGATCCTTCCAGATCGAACTGCGGTTGACGCCGGAGCGCTTCGCCGGGCCGGCAAAACGATGCGCGGTGCGGGCCTGGGTTTCCGCGCTGGCGGCCCACTGGATGAACAGCCAGGTCGCCTTCTTTTTCTTCTCGCTCTGCGCGGCGTTGATCGGGAAGCCCCAGTTCCAGATCGAGCTTACACGTTTGCCTGTGGGTCCCTTCGGCCAGCGCGCATAGCCCACCTTGCCGATGATCTTGGATTTTTCGGGATTGTTGATGACCGACGCCGACGAATGCGCGTCGATATAGGAGGCGACGGTGCCTTGCGAGAAGGCGTCGGCGATATCGGGCCAATTCCAGTTGGCCGCCGCCGTCGGCGCGTATTTTTTCATCACGTCGACATACCAGGCCAGCGCCGCCTCGGCCTCCGGGCCGTTGACGGTGAGCTTGCCGCCCTTGAACCATTCGCCGCCGAATTCGCGGAAGATCGAGGGATAGATGTACATGTTCTGGCCGGCGCCGGCGACGCCGCGCAGCGCGGTGCCCCAGATGCGGTCGTTCGGCGAATTCAGCGCCGCGGCGTTCTTGACGAAGGTTTCGAGATCGTCGGCCGGCTTCAGGCCCTTGGCGTCGAACAGGTCCTTGCGGTAAACCTGAATGGTGACTTCGCCGTCATAGGGCACGCCATACAGTTTTCCGTCGACGCTGTCGGCGGCGCGCCATGCCGGAATGATGTCGTCGAACTTGAACCAGTCGGCGTCGGTCAGCGATTTGTCGGCGAGGTAACTGTCGAGCGGCTCGACCCATTTGTTCGCGGCGTAAAGCGAATAATACATCGGATCGGCGGCGTGGGTGGCGTAGGTGCCGGTCTTCGAGGTGAGATCGATCACGCTCTTCTGCCGGATCTGAGCCGGCGGAATTTTCTCGAAGCGGACATCGATGCCCGTCAGCGCCTTGAACTGCGGCGCCAGCGAAATCAGGTTTTCGAAATAGCTCGCCGGAATGACGGCGACCGTGATGGTTTCGCCCGAGGTCTGCTGCCAGTCGATCTTGGCGGATTTGTACGGTGCGAGATCGGCGTCCTGGGCGGCGGCCTGCCGCAGCACCGCCGGCCCGATACCGATCAGGGCCGCAGCGGCCGTGCCGGTTTTCAGGAATGTACGTCGCGTCGGGGTAAATGCCTTCATTTCCTCGTCCTCCCTGGCCCGGCTTTTTGCCGGTTAAGTTAGGACATTATCCAAATGTTATAACATGTCAAATTGGGGGAAGGGGCGGGTCGGCCGGCGATGGCTGAGGGGTTTCCATGCAACCCGTTACTGAACCTGATGGCAGCGGGTTCTCCACAACTGTTCTGTCGGGTCAGGCTGCGAGATCCCATAGCTGCGGCGAACCGCGCAGCAGCACGCTGCGTCCTTTCGCCGTAATGGCGGGACCGTCGCCGGTCACGGCAGCCAGTTGAAGCGCGATCAGGCTCTCGACAACCAGGCGATCCCTGATCCGACGTTCAGCGGCGGGCAGCCGAAGCGCCTTCAGTGCCTCCCATTGATCCCGTGTCAGGTCGCAGTCGAATTCGGTGTTCATGGCTGCCTCGATGCGTTGCGTGCGCGCGTGTCTTACGGAGCCAGCATGAACGGGGTGCGACCACAATGAGTCGGGATTTCGATTGAAACGGTTTTTATGATGACTGGATTGGAATCGGTCGAAACGGCTTGTCACGACAATGTGTAACGAGTCCGGCCCCACGCGAATCAATATCTGTAATTTGTCTGTCACGGCCGCACCGCCGGTGCCTCGATCGGCAGATCAATGTCGTCCGGCGAACGCAGGGACATAATATCCTGGGCGTCGTTGTTGCCCAAGGTGTCTGCCTCCGTGCCGGAAGACGGGTCGCGGCGTACAGGTCCGGGGTTCGCAGGGACGACAAGCGGGATCAAGCTCGCAGACACACTTTTGCAATCTCGCGGCGCGTTTCGCCCGAGGTTTGCGTTTGAATTCCCGCCCTCTTCAAATCAAGGGCGCAGGGAATGCCGGGCGCCCGATGCGCCCGATAGCCACGTGTGCTATGGGTAGTGGTAGATGCACACGTGTTGTCAGGTCACACCGGAATCACCCGGCATTCCCC
>NZ_JAUYQU010000309.1 GCF_030697065.1 Bradyrhizobium sp. | reverse complement strand
CCGTTCATCAGGATCACCTGATCCTCGCCAGGCTTGATGCCATAGGCGATGCCGCCGACACGCGCCGAGGCCGCGATCTGTTCGGGCCGCATCGGCTTGCGGCGAACGCCCTTGGGCAGGCCTGTGGTGCCCGAAGTGTAGAACATCGGCGCGCCGCCGATCGCCGGCTCCGGCGACGGCGCGTGGCTGTCGCGCCAGCTATTCCAGTCCGTTGCGCCCTCGGGGATCTGCGTCAGTTCGGGCGCAATGTTGAACGCCGCGGCAATTTCCGGCGGCGTCTCGACCAGCAGCAGGCGAAGATCGCCGGGCAGGCCGTCTGCGATCTGCGGCAGCAGGTCGGCATGGCAGACCAGAATTCCGGCGCCGCTGTCGGCCAGGATATAGGCGACCTCCCCGGCCTTCAGATGCCAGTTGATCGGCACCACCGGACTGCCGAGCGCCGCCGCGGCGCCGGCGACCTCGAACAGCGCAAAATCATTGCGCAGCATCATGGCGACGGGCGTGCCGCCCTTCAGGCCGAGCGTCCGCAATCCCGTCGCCGCCCGGGCGATCCGCGCATGAATCTCGGGATAGCCGATGCTGCGCTCGCCGCTGATGATCATGGTCGCGTTCCTCATGCTCCCCTCCTCCCACGCGCCCTTGCGCGTGGCGGGGAGGGGTCGGGGGTGGGGGGTGCTTCAGCGCACTTGATGCGAGTCGTGCCCGCATTCACTCAAACATCGGGCCCGATAGACCCCCCCACCCCCGACCCCTCCCCACCACTCGCTTCGCGCGCGGGGGGCGGGGAAAAGAGGCGCAGCGACTCGGTCAAAATGCGAGACGGCCCTACTTGTCGTCCAGTATTTCGCCGAAGCCGACCCAGCTCTTGCCGTTGAAGCGGCGCAGCCGCAACTGCTGGAACGGCAGGTAGTCGTCGGGACCGGTGCTGACCGTGATGCCCGGCAGCAACATCGGCAGTTGCATTTCGCGAAGCGAGGTCGCCTGTTTCAGGATGTTCTCGCGGCTGAGGTCGTCCTTGCATGCCTTCAGCACCTGCACCATGAGGTTGGCATAGTGATAGCCGGCGGCGTAGTTCGAATTGTTGAGGTCGGCATTGGGCAGATACTGCTTCATGAAGGCGAGGTATTCCTTCACACCGGCATCGTCGGCCCATTGCGCGTCGAGCGGGTCCTTCTGGTTGCTGGACGCGATCAGGCCGACGGCGTTGTCCAGCCCGGCGGGCTCCAGGAACGAGATCGATGACGCCGAGGTCGGCACGAAGAACGGGTCGGGCTTCCAGTTGAGTTCGGCCACGCCCTTGATCATCTGCGAGGTGAACTTGCCGAGCACCACGCCGAACATCACATCGGCGCCGGACGCCTTCAGCGTCGCCAGCTGCGAGCTGATGGTCGGCGCGGTATGCTCATAGCTCGCTTCCGCGACGATCATGGTCGCGGCCCTGGACCCCAGCGCGCGCTTGAAGCCGGCGACATAGTCGCGTCCGAAATCGTCGTTCTGCGACAGGATGGCGATCTTGGCATCCGGCTTGGTCTGCAGGAGGTACTTCGCGTAAATCACGCCCTCGGATTCGTAGGTCGCCATTCCCGGCATGGTCCATCGAAAATTCTTCGGATCGGCCCATTTGGTCGCGCCGCTCAGCACGAACAGCTGCGGCACCTTCTTGTTGTTGAGATAGCGATGCACGGCGTTGTTGGTGGCGGTTCCGAGCGAGCCGAACATCAGCTGGACTTCCTCCTGCTCGACGAGTTTCCGGGTCTGCTCGACCGTCTTCGGCGGCGAATAGGCGTCGTCGAGGGAAATGAACTTCACCTTGCGGCCGTTGATGCCGCCCTCGGCATTGACCTTGGCGAAGTAGGCTTCCTGCGCCCGTCCGATGATGCCGAAGCCGGAGACCGGGCCGCTGTAGGGCAGGGTCTGGCCGATTCGGATCTCGCCTTTCGCGTCATCGGCGGCGGCAGGCGTGGTGATGGCGGCCAGGCCGAATGCGACGGCCAATGCTTGTCGCGGTAGTCTCATCGTTCCAACTCCCTGTGTATGGTTTGTATTTTCTTGAATCGTATCGCGCGCGCCTCAGGCGCGCGCCCGCCTGACGAAGTCGACGCTGGCTTCGGCGAATTCGGCTTTCAGGCGCGCCACCAGTTCGGCGACCGGCGGCGCGTCGGCGATCTGGCCGATGCCCTGGCCCGAGCCCCAGATGTCGCGCCAGGCCTTGACCTTCATGTTGCCGCCGGAGCCGAAATTCATCTTGGTCTTGTCGGCGACCGGCAGATTGTCGGGATCAAGTCCCGCCGCCACGATCGACGGCCCAAGATAATTGCCGTGCACGCCGGTGAACAGGTTCGAATAGACGATGTCGTGCGCGGCGTGCTCGGTCAGCGCCTTCTTGTAGGCGAGATCGGCATTCGCCTCCTCGGTGGCGATGAAGCGCGTGCCGATATAGGCGAGGTCGGCGCCGAGCGCGAGCGCCGAGGCGATGCTCGCGCCGTCGGAGATCGCGCCCGAGAGCAGGATGGTGCCCTTGAACCATTGCTTCACCTCGCGCAGCAACGCGAACGGCGACAGCGTGCCGGCGTGGCCGCCGGCGCCGGCGCAGACCAGGATCAGGCCATCGACGCCCTGCTCGGCGGCCTTGCGCGCGTGCTTGACGTTGATGACGTCATGGAACACGACGCCGCCATAGGAATGCGCGGCCTCGACGATCTCCTGCGGCGGCCGCAGCGAGGTGATGATGATCGGAACCTGGTGCCTGACGCAGGTTTCCATGTCCTGCATCAGCCGGTCGTTGGAGGCGTGGCAGATCTGGTTGACCGCGTACGGCGCGACCTTTTTCTCCGGATGCAGCGCCTTGTACTCGCCGAGTTCGTTCTCGATGCGGGTCAGCCACTCCCCGAGCTTTTCGACCGGTCGGGCGTTGAGGGCCGGGAACGAGCCGACCACGCCGGCCTTGCACTGGGCGATGACGAGCTCGGGACCCGACACGATGAAGAGCGGCGAGCCCACCACCGGGAGTTCGAGCGTGTCGACGAGCGAGGCTGGTAACGGCATTCGATTCATCCCTTCGAAACGCGGAGCCGGGAAACGGCGGTCAGCTCTGGATCCGGTCTGGCTTGTTGCTTGCGGCGCGGGGTCCGTCTCGGCGGACCTGACGGGCGCATTATAGGGCTGGACGCGGGCGGGATGGCTGTTCAATATCGAACGGATGATGTAGCAGAATTGAACACGATCTCAGGCGCGGGACTTTGATGGACTGGGACCTTTGCAAGAGTTTCGTCGCCGTGGCCGAGACCCACAGTTTTGCCGCGGCGGCGCGCCAGTTGCGCTCCAGCCACCCGACGGTGGGCCGCAACATCGCCGCGCTGGAGGATCAACTCGGCACCAAGCTGTTCGCGCGTTCCAACGAAGGCCTGTCGCTGACCGCGCATGGCCGCAAGTTTCGTGAGCATGTCGAGGCGATGGCCGCTGCGGCGCTGCGCGCCGAAGCGGCGGTGTCGGCGACAGGGGCTCATGCCCGCGGCATCGTGAAACTGTCGATCGGCGCCACGCTCGCCGCGCACTGGCTGATGCCGCGGATGGGGACGTTTCTGCGCGAGCACGGCCATCTGCAGCTCGAGATCATCACCCATCCGTTTCCGGCCAGCGTGCGCCGCCGCGAGGCCGACGTGGTGCTGCGACCGGTCGACAGCGGCGAGGAGAACCTGATCGGCCGCAGGATCGGCCGGCTCGGCACCGGCTTCTATGCCTCGCGCGACTATGCGGCGCGGCGGCGGCTGCCGGAGCGGCGCGACGAATGGAAAGGCCACAGCGTGATCGGGTTTGCCGACCGCGAATCGAACGCGCATCTGGCGCGCTGGAGCGATCTGATCTCGCGGCAGGGCACCGTGGTGATGCGCTGCTCGTCGCAGGGCGACATGCTCGCGGCCACCCGGGCCGGCCTCGGGATTTCCGCACTGTCCTGCCTGGTCGCCGAAGGCTACCCCGACCTGGTCCGCGTCGCGCCGCAAAAACTCGCGAGCGTGTCGGACCTCTGGCTGCTGGCGCATCCCGACCTCGTCGAGTTGCCCGCGGTCCGCGCCGTGATCGGCTTTGTCACCGCCTGCGCCCGCGAAGATCGGGTGAGGTTGCGGGGTTAGAAGGTCTCCGCGTCCATGCCTATTTTCCGATCACGCCCTCGCGCTTCTTCAGCACCCGGTAATAGCTCCACCACAGATGCGCCGCCGCGCCGCGCAGCGGCCGCCACGGTTCCGCCAGCGGGGCCATCTGTTTGGGGGTCGGCCGGGTCTTCAGCCCCAATCCGACCTTGACGGCTTCCTGCACGGCGAGGTCGCCGGCCGGCCAGGCGTCGCCATGGCCGAGGCAGAACAGGAGATAGACGTCGGCGGTCCACGGGCCGATGCCGTGCAGCGCCGTCAGCGTGTTGTGCGCGGCGTCGGCGTCCTCGTTCGCCAGCATGTCGAGATTGAGCCGTTCGGCGGCGATTTCTCGCGCCAGGTTCTTCAGGGTCTTGATCTTGGCCGCCGACAGGCCGAGCCGGCCGAGCCGGTCGGCGCGGGCCTTGCGCAAACGGTCATGATCGAACGGGTCGAACGCCGCGCTGACGCGGCCCCAGATCGCCGCGGCGCTGGCGGTGGAGACCTGCTGGCCGCAGACGATGTGGGCCAGCCCGGCAAAGCCGGGCTCGCGCCGCCGCAGCGCCGGCATCCCCGTCAGCGCGAAGATCGGCTGCAGCCGCGGATCCAGCTTGATCAGCGCATGGACGGCGTCTTCGAGGTCGGACTGGGTTTCGAGGTGGATCGGCATTGAACGAACAATTCCAAAGGTCGTCATGCGCGGGCTTGACCCGCGCATCCATCTTCTATCGTAACTGAGTCTCTTGCAGGATGGATTGCCGGATCAAGTCCGGCAATGACGAGCGTTGGGAAGTCATGCCACCCGTTTTCCGCTTCGCGCCGAGCCCGAACGGCTATCTGCATCTCGGCCATGCTTATTCGGCGCTGCTGAATTTCGACGCCGCGCGCCGCAGCGGCGGTCGCTTCCTGCTGCGCATCGAGGATATCGATCCGGCGCGTTGCCGGCCGGAATTCGAGACCGCGATCTATGAAGACCTCGCCTGGCTCGGAATCACCTGGGAAACGCCGGTGCGGCGACAGTCCGGGCATCTTGCCGACTATCGCGCCGCGCTCGAAAGACTGTCTGCCATGGGTCTGATCTATCCCGCGTTCGAAAGCCGCGCCGAGATCGCGAGGCTGGTGGCGCAGCGCGAGGCGCAGGCCCCCTGGCCGCGCGATCCTGACGGCGCACCGCTCTATCCCGGCAATGCAAAGTCGCTGCCGCCGGACGAGCGCGCGCGCCTGCTTGGTTCGGGCGCGCCCTACGCGCTGCGGCTCGACATGGCGGCGTCGTGCGCCCTGATCCCAGATATCGGCTGGACCGAGCACGGCGAAGGTCCCGATGGCGAGGCCGGCGCGGTGGCCGCCAGGCCCGAGAGTTGGGGCGACGTCATTCTCGCGCGCAAGGAGACGCCGACCAGCTATCATTTGTCGGTGGTGATCGACGACGCCCTGCAGGGCGTGTCGGAGGTGGTGCGGGGCGCGGACCTGTTCTGGTCGACCAGCGTGCACCGGCTGCTACAGCATCTGCTCGGTTTGCCGCAGCCGGTCTACCGCCACCACCGCCTCGTGCGCGACGACGCGGGGCGGAAGCTGTCGAAATCGTCGGCCGCGACCGGACTTCGCGAACTCCGGGCCGGCGGCGCGACGCCTGCCGACATCCGCCTCCGGCTCGGCCTGCTCCAACAAGTCGGCCCGGCTTCCCCGAAACGCCCTTCGTGACTCTTCGCCGCCCTCCATGGCATGGTGATGCCGGCCAGGTCGGGGGAATCATGGCGGTTAAGTCGCGCGCCAAGCGCCCTACGCGGATACCGAAAAAACGGATGCCGAAACAACGCGCTAAAGCCCGTGCCGCGGGCAAGGCGCGCAAGCGCGTGGTCGCGACGACCGGACCGGGCATGGTCCAGGCCGCGCTCGCGGCGTTCGCCCATGAGGTCCGCACCCCGCTGACCGGAATTCTCGCCATCAGCGATCTCCTGGCGACCTCCGACCTCGACGAGCGGGAGCGGCGCTGGGTCGATACCATCAAGGCCGGCGCCGAGCATCTCGCCAGTCTCGCGACATTGTTCGTCGATGCCGCGAGGAGCCGGGGCTCCGGGCTCGGGGTGCGGCAGGACTTCTTCGATCTGCGCGCGCTCGCCCGCAGCGTCGGTGATTCGCTGGCCGGCCGGGCGACCGCGAAGGGTCTGCAATCCCAGATCGAGATTTCCGAAAAATTGCCGGCCTTCGTGATCGGCGATCCGGTGCGGCTGCGCGCGGCGCTGGAAAACCTGATCGACAATGCAACCAAGTTTACCGAGGCCGGCGGCGTCGGCCTCATGGTCAGGCCGATGCGCGGACCGAAGGGCAAGGTCAGCGTGGCCTTTGCGGTTTCCGACAGCGGCATCGGCCTCACGCTCAGCGAGATCAAGCGCCTGTTCCGGCCGTTCTCGCAGGCCAATGTCTCGATCGCATCCCGCTTCGGCGGCGCCGGGCTCGGGCTGTCGTCGGTCAAGGCGCTGGCGCGCGCGATGGGCGGCGACATCATCGTGGCGCAGCGGCCGGGCGGAGGAACCACCTTCACGCTGAGCGTGACGCTGGCCCGAGCCAGGGCGCCGAAAGCTGCCAGTTCGGGCGCGGATGTCGATTCCCCGCCGGATCGGGTGCGCGGCCTGCGCGTTCTCAGCGTCGAGGACAATCCGTTCGGCCGGGTCGTGCTCAATGCGATCCTCAGCGAACTCGGCCACCAGGCTGAATTCATCGGGCGCGGCGAGATCGCGGCCGAGCGGATCGCGCAGGGCGATTTCGACGCGGTGCTGATGGACATGGTGTTGCCGGGCATCAACGGCATCGAGGCGATCAGGCGAATCCGCAAGCTGCCGGCGCCGTTCGGACGCGTTGCGATCATCGGGGTGTCGGGCCGCGGCGACGACGAGGCGGCATCGCGCGCCGCCGGCGCCGACGCCTTTCTGGTCAAACCTGTGAGTCCAAGGGCTCTAGCGACTGTGCTGCTTGAAGCGACACGCCGCGCGGCAACCGCGACTTGATGATCGCCGCGTTCAACTCGCCGCCATAGACGAAGATCGCGGCGATGAAATACAGGAACACCAGCGCGATGATGACCGAGGCGAGGCCGGCATACATCGTGACGTAATTGTTGGCGAAGCGGGCGAGATACTGTCCGAATCCGATGCCCGACAGCAACGACGCCACGAAGGTGAAGATGATGCCCGGCAGGATCTGCAGGAAACTGCGGCGGCCCGCCGGCAGCCATGCGTGCAGGATGAACAGCGCGATCACCAGCGCCATGACGGTAATGCCGTAGCGCGCGACGTTGAGCAAATACTCGTTGGTTTCGACGATCAGCGGAATGTAGCGCCGTGCCGCTTCCAGCATCAGCGGTCCGAGCACGATCAGGAACGCCATCGCCAGCGCGGTGAAGGCGGCGACCAGAGTGTAGCCGATCGATTCCAGCCGCAGCCAGTACCAGCTCCGCGGCTCGATCACCGAATAGGCGCGGTTCAGTCCGACCCGCAGACTTTCGATGCCGTTGGAAGCGAAATACACCGCGAGCACGAGGCCGATGGTCAGCGCATCGCCGCGCGTCGTCGTCAGCACGTCGTGGATCTCGCTCGACAGCGAATCCGCCACCTGCTGCGGCCACACCTGCAGCAACAGCGTCACCGCCTGATCGGCGAGTTCCTTGGAGCCGAAAAAGCCGGCCAGCGACGTCAGCACGATCAGGAACGGAAACAGCGCCATCAGCGCCGACAGCGCGATATGGCTCGCGATCGCCCAGCCGTCATCGGCGAGAAACGTATAGAACGCATCCATGACGACCAGATAGACGTAGCGGATATGCCTCACATTTCACCTGACGGAGCGGATGAGTGGTTCAACCGGCGGCCGCGCTAACTTCTGATATTACTGGACAAAAAGCCAGATCGTTGCGGCGGGGGGAGGGTCCCGCCATACCGCGATGGCGGACCGCCCGGTGCGGTGTTATGTAGCGCCGATGGCATCCTTCCTGAGTACGATTCTCCTTCCCATCGCGGTCGCGGCAGTTGCGCTGGTTCTGCTGCTCGGTCTCATCAACATGATGCGGGGCGGATCGCCGGATCGCTCGCAGAAACTGATGCGGTTGCGGGTGTTGCTGCAATTTATCGCCATCGTCATCACCATGCTGGCGGTCTGGGCGATGAGCCGCTAGTTCAATTGATAACGATATGGACCGGCTGGAACCGGTGAGCCCCCTCTCCCAGGGGGAGAGGGTTGGGGTGAGGGGGTACGGTCTCTCGATGGTGCGTAACCCCTCACCCGGCGCTGCGCGCCGACCTCTCCCATTGGGAGAGGTGTTCGGAAACATCGGAGTCTGATGATGGTCGTCCTCAATCGTATCTACACAAGGACCGGCGACGACGGCACCACGGCGCTCGGCAGCGGCGAACGGCGTCCGAAATATGACCTGCGCATCGCGGCCTATGGAACCGTCGACGAAACCAATGCCGCGATCGGCATGGTTCGGCTGCATCTGGCGGAGGCGCGCGAGATCGATGCGATGCTCGGCCTGATCCAGAACGATCTGTTCGATCTCGGCGCCGACCTCGCGGTGCCCGAGCGCCAGGGCAAAGCGGAGCGGCTGCGGATGCTGGCCAGCCAGGTCGAACGGCTCGAGCGTGACATCGACGCGTTGAACGCCGAACTGGCGCCATTGACCTCGTTTGTGCTGCCCGGGGGGACGCCGGCGGCGGCGCACCTGCACCTGGCGCGTACCATATGCCGCCGCGCGGAACGGATCATGGTGGAACTCGCGTCCAGGCCCGACGAGCCGGTCAGCGACGCCGGGATCCAGTATATCAACCGGCTGTCGGATTTCCTGTTCGTCGCCAGCCGTTCAGTCAACCAAAACGGTACCGGGGACGTGTTGTGGGTGCCCGGCCAAAATCGCTGAAGTGACGATTTCTTGGGGCGATTTTTGGCTTTCGCGCGTTGACCGCCGATAGCGGGACCTTTAGGTTCCGCGCCCAAGCTGATTGCTGCCAAATTCAAGCGAAAGAGGGTCGATGAAGGTTCTGGTGCCGGTAAAGCGGGTGGTCGATTACAACGTCAAGGTCCGGGTCAAGAGCGACGGATCGGGCGTCGAACTGTCCAACGTCAAGATGTCGATGAATCCGTTCGACGAAATCGCCGTCGAGGAAGCCCTGCGCCTGAAAGAGGCCGGCAAGGCAACCGAGGTCGTGGTGGTGTCGATCGGCCCCGCCCAGGCGTCCGAAACCATCCGCACAGGTCTCGCCATGGGCGCCGACCGCGGCATTCTGGTCAAGGCCGAGGGCAACGTCGAACCGCTGGCGGTGGCGAAGATCCTCAAGGCCATCGTCGACGAAGAGCAGCCCGGCCTCGTCATTCTCGGCAAGCAGGCGATCGACGACGATTCCAACCAGACCGGCCAGATGCTGGCCGCCCTGCTCGGATGGTCGCAGGCGACCTTCGCCTCCAAGGTCGAGGTCGACGGTTCCGATTTCAAGGTGACCCGCGAAGTCGATGGCGGCCTGCAGACCCTGAAACTGAAGGGTCCGGCGATCATAACCACCGACTTGCGGCTGAACGAGCCGCGCTATGCCAGCCTGCCCAACATCATGAAGGCCAAGAAGAAGCCGATCGCCGACAAGAGCGCGGCCGACTACGGCGTCGATCTGACCGCCCATCTCGAGATTCTCAAGACCACCGAACCGCCGGGCCGCAAGGGAGGCGTCAAGGTCAAGGACGTCGCCGAGCTGGTGTCGAAACTCAAGAACGAAGCCGGGGTTCTCTGATGACCACGCTGTTGATTGCCGAACACGAACACGCCACCCTGAAAGACTCCACCAACAAGGCGCTGACCGCAGCCACCCAATTGGGCGCCGAGGTCCATGTGCTGGTCGCCGGCGGCGGCGAGGGCACCAAGACCGCGGCCGAGGCTGCCGCCAAGCTTGCCGGCGTCACCAAGGTGCTGGTCGCCGAGGGCGATGCCTATGCGCACGATCTGGCCGAGCCGCTGGCCGCGCTGATCGTGGCGCTGGCCCCTGCTTATGACGCCTTCGTGGCGCCCGCGACCTCGCGCTTCAAGAACGTGATGCCACGCGTCGCCGCGCTGCTCGACGTCATGCAGGTGTCGGAAATCATCAAGGTGGTGTCGCCGGATACCTTCGAGCGGCCGATCTATGCCGGCAACGCGATCCAGACGGTGAAGTCGAAGGACGCCAAGAAGGTCATCACGGTGCGGACCTCGACCTTTGCCGCGGCCGGCGACGGCGGCAGCGCGTCGATCGAGAATGCCGCCTCGGCGGCCGATCCCGGCCTCTCCAGCTTCGTCGGCGAAGAGGTGGCGAAGAGCGATCGGCCGGAACTGACATCGGCAAAGATCATCGTCTCCGGCGGTCGCGCGATGCAGAGCCGCGAGAACTTCGCCAAATATATCGAGCCGCTCGCCGACAAGCTCGGCGCCGGTGTCGGCGCCTCGCGCGCCGCGGTCGATGCCGGATATGCGCCGAACGACTGGCAGGTCGGGCAGACCGGCAAGGTGGTGGCTCCGGAACTTTATGTCGCCATCGGCATTTCAGGCGCCATTCAGCATCTCGCCGGTATGAAGGATTCCAAGGTGATCGTCGCGATCAACAAGGATGAGGACGCGCCGATCTTCCAGGTGGCCGATTACGGCCTGGTCGCGGACCTTTACCAGGCGGTTCCCGAACTGACCGAGGCGCTCGGCAAGCTCGGAAAGTAACGACGTTTCCAGTATCCGGCCGGATGGATCGGACACCGGCCGGTGTTCATGCAAGAGAGGGCGGACGCGCGGGCCGCGTCCTCCCCGGTGAGATGAAGAAATGGCGTTGATGATCAAGAAGGTCGGCGTGATCGGCTCGGGCCAGATGGGCAACGGCATCGCGCATGTGGCGGCGCTGGCCGGGCTGGACGTGGTGCTCTACGACGTGTCCGCCGATCGCCTCAAGTCCGGCATGGCAACCATCAACGGCAACCTTTCGCGCCAGGTCGCCAAGAAGATCATCAGCGAAGATGCCCGCAAGCAGGCGCTGGAGCGCATCGTATCCAGCGAGACCATGGAAGGGCTCGCCGACTGCGATCTGGTGATCGAAAGCGCGGTCGAGAAGGAAGAGATCAAGCGCAAGATTTTTCATGATCTGTGCGCGGTGCTGAGGCCGGACGCCATCATCGCCTCCAACACCTCCTCGATCTCGATCACTCGGCTGGCCGCGTCCACCGACCGGCCCGAGCGCTTTATCGGCATTCACTTCATGAATCCGGTGCCGCTGATGGAACTGGTCGAGCTGATCCGGGGTATCGCCACCGACGACGCGACATTCGAGGCATCAAAGGAATTCGTCACCAAACTCGGCAAGCAGATCGCGGTGTCCGAGGATTTTCCGGCCTTCATCGTCAACCGCATCCTGCTGCCGATGATCAACGAAGCGATCTATACGCTGTATGAGGGGGTCGGAAACGTCGAGGCGATCGATGCCGCGATGAAGCTCGGCGCCCACCATCCGATGGGGCCGCTGGAACTGGCCGATTTCATCGGGCTGGATACCTGCCTGTCGATCATCCAGGTGCTCCATGAGGGCCTCGCCGATTCCAAGTACCGGCCATGCCCGCTACTGGTAAAATACGTCGAAGCCGGCTGGCTCGGTCGCAAGACCCAGCGCGGTTTCTACGATTATCGCGGCGACAAGCCGGTCCCGACGCGCTGAGGCGCGATCCGCAGGGAGCGTGCATTCCACCATCCGAAGCCGGCGAGGCTGTTGATAAGTCCCCGGATAAGGTGAGGGAGATAATTCGATTCGTGGCGTGTTTGCAGGTGCTTGGACCATCGGTTCTGGAATTGTTCATTCCTGTGGAAAACTGCCGTTGAGTTGGGTCGGCTTCCGCTCCGTTGCCGCCCCTCAAACACGCATCATTAACCAGCGCTGCGTAGGGTGACCCCCGTCGGGAGTATTGCGTATGGATATGATGGCAACGGTGAGCAGCATGCTCGCGATGCAGGCGAGCGGCACGCAAATGCAGATGGCTGCCTCGTTCATCAAGCAGAATGCCGATGCCGAGAAATCCGCGGTCCTGACCCTGTTGGGCGCCGGCCAGAATTCGTCCGCCAATCTCGGCGCCGGCGTCGGCGGCAGCCTCGACGTTTCGGCCTAGAATTTCCGTTGTCATTCCGGGGCGATGCGCAGCATCGAACCCGGAATCTCTAGATTCCGGGTCACGCGAAGACGCGTGCCCCGGAATGACGGGCTAGCTCTGCGGCTTCGTCGCAGCCTTGATCAGCTTGACGGCGTCCTCGCTGGCCCATTCCGCGGGTCCGGCGAGCGTGGCGATTTCGCAGCCCTGGCCGTCGACCAGAACCGAGGTGGGCATCCCGAGCGCCCGGCCCACGGCTTTAAGATCCTGAAAAACCTTGGCTTTTGGGTCACTGAAATAGCCGAGCCGGGTCAGATTGGCGTCTTTCAGGAAATTCTTCGGCTTCTCGGGATCGCGGGTGTCGATATTGATCGCCACCACCTCGAATTCCGCACCCCCGAGCTTGGCTTGCAACTCGTCGAGCGCCGGCATTTCCTTGCGGCAGGGCACGCACCAGGTGGCCCACAGGTTCACCAGAACTATCCGCCCGCGCCAGTCCGACAGTTTCCTGGGCTGGCCGGTGGCATCGTCGAAGGCAAGGTCCGGCAGCCGCAGCGGTGCCGTCGCCATGGTCAGCGCGGCGACCTCGCCATGTGCCAGAGGGGCGATCTTGCGCGCCAACTCGACCGCGGGGCGGCAGGCGGCATCGCCGGTTGGCCGGTTCAGCCCGCCGGTCGCGTAGAGGACGGCAGATCCGATCGCCGCCACGGTCAGCACCGCGCCGACCGCAAGCGGAATCCGGCGGGTGGCGGCCCGGGGGGCTGAGGGCAGTTCGGGCATATCGTTTGTCATCCTGTATCAGATACGGCTATGCAGAGCCGGGATTGCGGCCGGTTCAGCCTGGTGCGGCGTTCGGCTCGCGGGCGTGACCCTCAATGGCAGGCATGAGTAATAGGTCATGAGCAACAAGTCATGAGCAACAAGATGTGGGGCGGCCGGTTCGGTGAGGGCCCCGATGCGATTATGGAGGAAATCAACGTCTCCATCGACGTCGATCGTCACATGTATGCCCAGGACATCGCCGCGTCCAAGGCCCACGCCGCGATGCTTGCAGCCCAGGGCATCATCACCGCGAGTGATGCGAAAAATATCGCCAGGGGTCTAGACACGATTTTGTCAGAAATCGACAAGGGATCGTTCGATTTCAAGCGCGCGCTCGAGGACATTCACATGAATGTCGAGAGCCGGCTCGGCGAACTGATCGGGCCCGCCTCGGGGCGGCTGCACACCGCGCGTTCGCGCAACGACCAGGTCGCGACCGATTTCAGGCTCTATGTTCGCGACACCATCGACGAGATCGACGCGTCGCTGGCCGCGTTCCAGCACGCGCTGCTGACGCGGGCGCTGGAACATGCCGGCACGGTGATGCCCGGTTTCACCCATTTGCAGACCGCCCAGCCGGTGACGTTCGGGCATCATCTGCTGGCCTATGTCGAGATGGCGGCGCGCGACCGCGGGCGTTTTGCCGATGCGCGCAAGCGGCTCAACGAATCGCCGCTGGGGGCCGCAGCGCTGGCCGGTACCTCGTTCCCGATCGATCGCGACGCCACCGCGAGCGCGCTCGGCTTCGACCGGCCGATGGCCAATTCGCTCGATGCCGTTTCGGACCGCGATTTCGTCCTCGAAACCCTGTCGGCGGCGGCGATCGCCTCGGTGCATCTGTCGCGCTTCGCCGAGGAAATCGTGATCTGGACCTCGCCGCTGGTGGGCCTCGTGCGGCTGTCCGACAAGTTCACCTCCGGCTCCTCGATCATGCCGCAGAAGCGCAACCCGGACGCCGCCGAGCTGGTGCGCGCCAAGACCGGCCGGGTGATCGGCGCGCTGACCGCATTGCTGATTGTGATGAAGGGCCTGCCGCTGGCCTATCAAAAGGACATGCAGGAGGACAAGCAGGGCGCGATGGAGGCATTCGGCGCGCTGTCGCTGGCGGTCCGGGCGATGACCGGCATGGTGCTGGATATCGTCCCGGACGAGGCGCGGATGAAGGCTGCTGCCGGCGAGGGCTACGCCACCGCCACCGACCTCGCCGACTGGCTGGTACGGACGCTGAAAATGCCGTTCCGCGATGCCCATCATGTCACCGGGCGAATCGTCGG
>NZ_JAUYQU010000300.1 GCF_030697065.1 Bradyrhizobium sp. | reverse complement strand
TGCTGTCGGCGCAGCACAAGCCGATCCTGTTCTATTCCTACACGCTGCCGTCGGACTTCGCGCGCAACGAGTTCGCGGCTTGCGGCGCCGTGGTGCTGTCGGGACTGACGCATGCAGGTTTAGCGATGAAGCGGATGCTGGAGCGCTCACGGTTCAGACCGGCGCCACCGGTTGATGCCATGGCGTCGCAGCCGCTCGATCTCTCTGCGCAGCTTGTATCCGCCACGCTCTCGGAATTCGACAGCAAATCGCTGCTGCGCGCGGCCGGCATTGCGGTGCCGGATGAAGTTCTGGTGACGGAGAAGAGCGGGCTCGATGCCGCGGTCGCCCAACTGGGCTTTCCGCTGGTGATGAAGATTCAATCGCGCGACATTCCGCACAAGAGCGAGGTCGGCGGCGTGCGTGTCGGTATTGCGACCAAGGGCGAGGTGTTTCTGGCCTATGAGGCCTTGCTGAACAGCGCGCGGCGGCACCGCCCGGATGCCGATATCCAGGGCGTGCTGATCGGCCCGATGGCGAACAAGGGCGTCGAGATCATCGTCGGCACGATGCTGGATGCGACCTTCGGCCCGATGATCATGGTCGGGCTCGGCGGCATCACCACGGAATTGTTTCGGGATGTGGTCTACCGTCCGGCGCCGGTCAGCGCCGTGGAGGCTTCGGCGATGCTGGCTGAGTTGAAGGCCGCACCCTTGCTCAACGGGTTTCGCGGGGCCGCGAAAGCCGACGTCGCGGCGCTGTCGCAATTGATCGCGCAGGTGTCGCTGCTGGCCGCGCAGCAGGCGGGCGGGATTTCCGAGATCGAACTCAATCCGGTGCTGGTGCATCCCGAAGGACAGGGCGTCACGATCGTGGACGCGCTGGTGGTGGGGGTGAAGTAAGCGCCCTTTCTCTCAGCATGTTGTCCCCGCGAAAGCGGGGACCCATACTCCGCGGCGGTAATTGTCGCAGAAGGTATCTAACGCCGGCGCTTTCACCGTCAGGTCACGGCGTATGGGTCCCGGCTCAGCGCTCGCTTCGCTCGCTTGGCCGGGACGACGAGTTGGATTTCTTTCTTCCCCCGCAAGCGGGAGAGGGAAAGAAACCTACCGCCCCTTGAAGTTCGCCACACGGCGCTCGGCGGTGGCCTTGACGCCTTCCTTGAAATCCTCGGTAGCGCGCAGGCGGGACTGTTCGGCCAGCTCGTGGTTGGTCGCGGCCAGCACGCGGTCGGCGAGGCCGGCGCGCATGGTGGCGCGGGTGGAGAGCAGGCCGAGCGGCGAGCATTCGGCGATCTCCTGTGCGAGCTTCATCGCCTCGGCGCGCACCTGGTCCTGCGGCACGCAGAGATTGGCGAGGCCCATGCGGGTGGCTTCCTCGCCGGTGACGCGGCGGCTGGTGTAGAAGATCAATTCCGCATTGTTCTTGCCGACCAGTTCGGGAAGCGTCGTCGTCAGCCCGAAGCCGGGATGGAAACCGAGTTTGGTGAAATTGGCGGAGAAGCGGGCTTCCGGACAGGTGACGCGGAAGTCCGCGGAGACCGCCAGCCCGAGGCCGCCGCCGATGGCCGCGCCCTGCACGGCCGCGACAACAGGCTTCTTGGCGCGGAAGATGCGCACTGCGTGCAGATAGAGACTGTTGATCGAGCCGAGACTGTCGGCCGGGTCGCCCTTTGCCTCGGCCCTGGCTTCGGCCGCTTCCTGCGCCTGCCGCGCCGGATCGCTGAAATTGGCGCCGGCGCAGAATGCCTTGCCCTGCGCCGCGAGCACCGAGGCGCGGATCTCGATATCCCTGTCGAATTCCTCCAGCGCGTCGGCGATCTGGTTGATCAGCGAGATGTCGAAGAAGTTCAGCGGCGGCCGCCGGATTTCGATCAGGCCGACGTGGCCGTGCTTCTCGACGCCGATGTCCGTGAATTTGGTCATGTGCTGATCTCCAGGATGAATGAAAGTCGTGCAACGAAGAAGGTGCGCCCCCTCTCCCACAAGGGGAGAGGTAAGAAAAAACGCCGGCCTCAGCGCAGCCCGAGCCCGCGGGCGATGATGCCGCGCAAGACTTCGGTGGTGCCGCCCTGGATGGTGAGTTTCGGCGCGGTCTTGATCGCGAACGACAGCTGGTGCTCCAGCGTCTCGCGGTTGCCGGCGTTCTCCTCGACGAAGGCGGCGAGGTCGCGCACCCGGTGCGGCAATTGCTGCTCCCAGATGGTGCCGATGTCCTTGACGATGGAGGCTTCCACCACCGGCTCCTTGCCGGCCTGCAGCATGCCCGCGACCGACACCGACATCCGCCGCATGGTGTGCAACTGCGCGACGAGGCGTCCGATGCCTTCGGCGCTGCGGGTGTCCGGCTTGGGGCCGACCGCGCGAACCAGTTCGGTCAGCACGTAATAGGTTTCGAGAAACCGTTCCGGTCCGGAGCGTTCATAGGCGAGTTCGGATGTCGCCTGTTTCCAGGCGCCGTCGATTTCGCCGAGCATGTGATCGTCGGGCACGAAATAGTCGGTGAACACCACCTCGTTGAACTCGAACTGGCCGGTAATCTGGCCGATCGGATTCACCTGGATGCCCGGCTGCTTCATCTTGACCAGGAATTGCGTCAGGCCGTGGCGGCGGTTCTCTTTCGTGGGCGGCGAGGTGCGAAAGATCGCGATCATGTAGTCGGCGATATGCGCCGACGAGGTCCAGATCTTGGTGCCGTTGATCAGGAAGCCGCCATCGGTCCTGGTCGCCTTGGTCTTGGCGGCGAACAGGTCGGAGCCGGAATTCGGCTCGCTCATGCCGATGGCGAAACAGACCTCGCCGCGACAGATCCGCGGCAGGATGTCCATCTTGATGTGCTCGGGCGCGTATTTCAAAAGCACCGGGCCGCTCTGGCGGTCGGCGACGAAGAAACGGCGCGTCGGCGCATTGGCGACGCGCATTTCCTCGGTCACCACATAGCGTTCCAGAAAGCTGCGCTCATGGCCGCCATATTTCTTCGGCCATGTCATGCCGAGCCAGCCGCGCTCGCCGACCCGCCGGGAAAACTCCGGCGCGTCGGTGTCTTCCCGGTTGGGCTGGTGCGGATCGAAGGTGCCGGCGGCGATTTCGTCGGCAAGGAATTTTCGCACTTCCTTGCGCAGCTGTTCGCATTCGGGCGGCAGGCGGATCGGATCGAATCGGAGGGCTGCGGTCATGTGGGCGGTCCCGAAAGTTATCTTCTAGAGGTGAGTCTCGGTTTCGATGCGGCGGTGGTGAGCTCCCGCTCCCCTTGTGGGAGAGGGTTGGGGTGAGGGGCACGGTCTATCGATAGTCCGTACCCCCTCACCCGGATCGCATCTGGCGATGCGATCCGACCGCTCCCACAAGGGGAGAGGTGGTTGAACGCTCGCACCGTGCTCACATTCATCCCCATCAGCGCGATGCCACCAGCGGCCACAATTCGTCGGCGCCGCGGTCGGCGACCAGTTTGCCGAGTTCGACCGCCCAGTAGCTTTCGGAACCGAAATCGTCGCGCCAGGCCAGCGCGCGCAGGGAATAGCGGTGCAGGATATGCTCGATGGTGAAGCCGATCGCGCCGTGCACCTGGTGGGCGATGGCAGCACCCTTTTCGGCCGCCTCCGAGCAGCGGATCTTGGCGGATGCGGCTTCAAGAAAAAAGGCGTCGTCGAACGACGTGCTGTTGGCGACGGCGTCCGCCGCCGAGGTCGCTGCCGCCAGCGCCGCCGCCGACTCACCGGCGAGTCTTGCCAGGTTGTGCTGCACCGCCTGGAATTTCGAGATCTTTTTTTCGAACGCGACGCGCTCGTTGGAGTAGCGCACGCTGATGTCCAGCATCGATTCCAGCGCCCCGGCGATCTGCAGGCTTCGCGCCACGCCGCCCATCAGCATCAGCGCGGTCTGGTCGAAACCCTTCGGCGCCGGTTTGATCGTGATCGGTGCGACCTTGCTGAAGGTCACGGTGTCGCTGGCGTCGCCGCCGAGCCCGAGGCCCGCCTCGATCCTGACCGATGCGGCATCGACCAGCGCGATCGACAGTGCGTTGCCTTTGCCATCATCGGCGAGCACGGCGATATGCTTGGCCGCCTTGGCGAAGGGGACGCCGCGGGCGCGGCCGCTCAGCGTGCCGTCGGCGTTGAGCGTGATGCGATCCCTGGGACTCGCGGGCGCCACCGTCATCTCGCCCTCGGGCGAGGCGATCTTCGCCTGCGCCAGCAGCCATCCCGCCAGCATGGTCTCGGCCAGCGGCACGGCCACGGCAAAGCGCCCGGCCGAACTCAGCACCGAAAAACCTTCGGCGAGGCTGGCGCCGGAGCCGCCGAGTTCCTCGGGCACCCAGGCCAGCGGCAGGCCGGATTCGGTCAGCGCCTGCCACAGCGGCGCTTTCCAGCTGCCGTTCTTGTCGCTGTTGATGGTCTGGGCGTCGGCGAGATCCGCGAAAATCCTTTCGGCAGTCTCGGCAACGATGTTCTCACTCTCCGCCACAGCGTTTCCTCGTTTTGATTGGCTCGTCGCCCCGGCAGTTCCGCCGGGCTCGGGCGCGATCTTTTCTTGCACCGCATGATGAGGAAAAGCCACTGCTAAGACAAGCGCCTGCCGCAGGGCCGCCTGCGGGGCCGGCATGCACTGCCGAAAGGCTTGAATTCCGTCCAGTGGAGTTTGGCGGATTTGCAGGCCTTCGCCTGCGCGATATGGTAGATCGCGGCCCGGATCAAACAATCAAAAGAGGAAATGTGGATGTCGAAGGATGGTTTGTGCGCAGTCGTCACCGGTTCGGCTTCCGGCCTCGGAGCCGCGACCGCGGCGATCCTCGCCAAGGGCGGTGCGCGCATCGTCGTCAACTATTCCTCCAGCGCCAAGGAAGCCGAGGCTACCGCCGACCTCTGTCGTGCCGCCGGCGCCGAAGTGGTGGTGGTGCAGGGCGACGTCTCCAGCGATGAGGACTGCAGGAAGATCGTCGCGGCCGCGGCACCCTGGGGACGGATCGACGCGCTGATCAACAATGCAGGGATTACCAAGCACGTCGCGCATGCCGATCTCGACGGATTGTCGGCGGAGGATTTTCAGCGGCTGTTCGGCGTCAACACCATCGGGCCGTTCCAGATGATAAGGGCGGCGCGCAGCCTGCTGGAGGCCGGGGCCAAGGCGTCGGGCCGGGCGTCGTCCGTCGTCAACGTCTCGTCGGTCGCCGGCATCAGCGGCATCGGCTCGTCGATCGCCTATGCCGCGAGCAAGGGCGCGCTCAACACCATCACCTATTCGCTGGCCCGCGCGCTGGCGCCGCTGATCCGCGTCAACACGGTATGCCCGGGCTATATCGACACGCCCTGGTTCACCAAGGGCCGCGGCGAGGCCGGCGCCAAGGCGGTGCGCGACAGCGTGATCGCGCGGGTGCCGCTCAAGGTCGCGTCATCGGCGGAGGATATCGCCTCGCTGGTGTGTTTCCTCGCCACGCCGGCGTCGAGCAACATGACGGGCGAACTGGTGCGGATGGATGCGGGCCTGCATCTGATTACGTGAGGCAGACAGCCGTCATTCCGGGGCGATGCAAAGCATCGAACCCGGAACGAGATTCCGGGTCCGGTGCTACCGCACCATCCCGGAATGACGGCTAACTCTTACCTGTTTCCCGGATCGGAAATCACCCGGCTCGCCACCAGGCGATTCCAGATGAACAACACAACAATCGCGCCGATCGTGGCGGTGATGAAGCCGGCGCCCTGGTCCGGGCCGTAATGGCCGATGGCCTGGCCGATGAAAGTCGCCAGAAACGCGCCGGCGATGCCGAGTACGGTGGTCAGGATGAAGCCGCCCGGCGTGTTTGGGCCCGGCGACAGCCATCGCGCGATGAGGCCTGCGACAAAGCCGACCAGAATGATCCAGAGGATGCCGCTCATTTGTATCGTCCCTTTCCTGAATGCAGGCTGGCAGGCGAGGCCTGCGTCAGATCCATTTCGACAATTCGCTCTCGGTCGGCAGCCGTCCGTCCGGCGTCAACTGGTCGATGACGCCGGGCAGTTGCTGGCTCAGTCCCTCAAGCAACTCGTCGCGCGACAGCCCGGTCTGCGACGTCAGCGCATTGATCTGATCGATCCCCAAGGCCTGGCCGAGGTCGCCGGGCGCAATCTGCTTGTTCGGGCCCGGGCGCACCCATGAATCGGCGACCTCGCCCTGGCCGTGCTGCTGGAATTGCTTGAGCAGATCGCCGAGCCCGCCGGAGATCACGGTACCGGCCGCAGCACCGCCGAGCAGGCCGCCGAGGCCGCCCTTCAGAAGATCGCCGAGACCGCCGCTCATGCCGCCGCCGGGCAGGCCGGCATTGACCGTGTTGGGGGCGGGCGCCGGAGCGGGAGCCGGTGCGGTTTGGGTCTTGCCGCCACCGATGTGCTTGACCGCCTTGTAGGCGAGCAAGGCCAGGATCGCCATGGTGATCGGCGACATTCCATCTTTGCCACCCTTGTCCTGTGCGTCGGGCTTGCTGGGGCCGCGCGGGCCGTTCTGCATGCCGTTGAGGATGTCGAGTAAACCCATTGTCGTCTCCTGCCGCCTGCCGGCCCCCGCGACGAAGATAACGGCGCGCCATGACGGTTACAAGGCGCGCCGGCTGCGGCGCTCTCGCACGGCGTCCGGCATCGCCGACAAAAATCTGCTATCTGAACGAGAGTTGAGCGAGGGCGGGGGCGCGATGACGGCGGACAGATTGATCGGCGTCGCCGGGGCGGGCAGCATCGGCTGCTTTGTCGGCGGCATGCTGGCGGCCGGCGGGCGTCAAATCGCCTTGCTGGCGCGGCCGCGCGTGATTGCCGAGATCGAAAGCAACGGGTTGCGGCTGACGGGTTTCGAGGGCCTCGACCGCAGGATTGCAGCGGACCAGCTCACGCTGTCGGAAAATCCGTCGATTTTCAACGATGCCGGCGTGGTGCTGGTGACGGTCAAGAGCGCGGATACCGCTGAGATCGCCGGCATCATTGCAAGGCATGCGCCGCATGACGCCATCATCGTGTCCTTGCAGAACGGCGTCGGCAATATCGACGTGCTGCGCGCGCGACTGCCGGGGCGGATCGTGCTCGGCGGCATGGTGCCGTTCAACGTCGTCTCGGTGGGCCAGGGCCGGTTTCACCGCTCGACCTCGGGCGACATCGTGATCGAAGCCGACGCCGAAGCCACCGCGGAGCGGCTTTCGGTGCCGGGGCTGAAGCTGCGCGCCACCCGGGACATTTCAGGCGTGCAATGGGGCAAGCTGCTGGTCAATCTCAACAATGCGCTGAACGCGCTGTCCGGCCTGCCACTCCGTCGGCAACTGGCGCAGCTGAAATGGCGCAGGTTGTTCGCCGACCAGATGTCGGAAGGGCTGGCCGCATTGCGCGCGGAAGGCATCGCGCCGGTTTCGTCGACGCCGGTGCCGGCAAGCTGGACGCCGCATCTGCTGCGGCTGCCGGATGCTGTCTTCAACGTAGTGCTGGGCGGGACGATGAAGATCGATCCCGAGGCGCGCTCGTCGATGTGGGAAGATCTGCAGCGCCGACGGACGACCGAAATCGACTACTTGCAGGGCGTCATCATCGAAATCGCCGACCGGCACGGGTTGCAGGTGCCGCTGTCGCGCCGCATCGTCGCGCTGATCCGGAATGCGGAGCGGGACGGCAAGGGCTCGCCGGGACTGACGCCGGAGCAGATCCGGGACGCGCCGCCGGCTTGATGGCGGGCGGTTGGTGTCATTCCGGGGGCGCGCGTTAGCGCGAACCGGCAATCTCCATCAAAATCTCGATCCGGTCATCTCTGGATTCCGGGTTCGAGGCTTCGCCTCGCCCCGGGATGACGCTGCAATTGGCATCGAATCTCAACTCCGCTTGGCCTTGTTCGGCGGCGGGTTGAACAGCTTCTTGATATCCTTGATGCCTTCGGAGAGCCGCGGCCACTCGCAGGAGAAGGAGCCCTTCGCGCAATTGGTGGCTCTGGTCCGCGACCGCACGTCGCCAGACCTCATCTCGCCAGACCTAATCTCGCCAGGTCTCATCTCGCCGGGCCTCACGTCGCCGGATCTGGGCTCGACGGTGGCTGCGGCCTGTTGCCTGGCCGGACTTTGCCGGGGCACCGGGACCTTCTCAACTTCGCCTTTCAGCGAGGCCTGCTGCACTTGCCGCTGCCTGGCCGTGAAGGCGGCGGCGATGGTGGAGCGGCGTTCCTGTTCCAGATAGGCAATATAAGCTTCGTCGATTTTCTTCTGCTCTTCCGGCGTCGGGTTCGGCCCCGCAATATCGAAGTGCCGGTTCTGCATGAAATCGAAATAGGTGTAGCCGCCGCCGGGCTTGCGCCGGCCGGCGAATTTGGAATGGCAGTCGCCGAGCTTGGATGTTTTTTCTTCCTTGGTCGGCGCCTTCTCGGCGATGTCGGCGCATGACTCGAAATCGGCGGGCTTGCTGCTCCACCACTGCGCCTGCGCGCGCAACGGCGCCAGCGCGACGCAGGCGGCGAACGTTGCCATTAACAATGGGGAGATGCGTGACATCATCACCGACGAACTTCCGGAATTTTCAAGGCAGGATTCCCGCAACACAATCCTTGCCGATTGTCGCCATTATTGGAGCCCTTGTCACCCCGGAACCGGGCGTTTTTCCGGCACTCATTCTGCCGCGCTGAATTCGCCCTGAACGTCGGACCGCCGGCATCGCACTGAAATTGCAGAGAATAAGCCGTTGTCGCCGGCGGACTTCGGTTGGCGCCCGCGGCCGTTGCCGAATATAGTCGCGGCCGGCCAACTTTGATTTCGACTTTCCTGCCGGAGACATCAGATGAATCTTTTCAGCAAGCTGCGCGAGCGCGAGGCATCTGGCCGGCCGCTCCGGGTGGGCTTGATCGGCGCCGGCAAATTCGGGTCGATGTATCTGGCGCAGGTGCCGCGCACGCCGGGCATCCATCTGGTCGGGATCGCGGATCTTTCGCCGGCCAATGCGAGGGCCAACCTCGCCCGCGTCGACTGGCCTGGAGAGCGCTATTCGGCGCCCTCGCTCGACGACGCCGTGAAGATGAAAACGACGCATGTCGGCGACGACTGGCAGGCGCTGGTGGCGCATCCGGAAATCGGGATCATCATCGAATGCACGGGAAATCCGCCCGCGGCGGTGGAGCATGCGCTGGCGGCCTTCCGCCACGGCAAGCATGTCATCAACGTCACGGTGGAGGCGGATGCATTCTGCGGGCCGTTACTGGCACACAAGGCCGCCCAGGCCGGGGTGATCTACAGCCTTGCCTATGGTGATCAGCCGGGTCTCGCCTGCGAACTGGTCGATTGGGCGCGGACCGCGGGCTTCCCGGTGGTCGCGGCCGGCCGCGGTCACAAATGGTTGCCGCAGTACCGGGAATCGACCCCTGATACCGTCTGGATCCATTGGGGTCTGACGGCCGAACAGGCCAGAGAGGGCGGCCTCAATCCAAAAATGTTCAATGCCTTTCTCGACGGTTCGAAACCGGCGATCGAGAGCGCGGCGATCGCCAATGCGACAGGCCTCGAGGCGCCCGACGCGGGACTGAGTTTTCCGCCGGGCTCGATCGACGACATCCCGACCCTGATGCGGCCGAAAAGCGAAGGCGGCATCCTCGACCGCAAGGGACTGGTCGAGGTGGTTTCATGCCTGACGACCGATGGCGTGCAGATCCCGTATGACATCCGCAAGGGAGTCTGGGTCTGTATCGAGGCCGATACGGATTACATCCGGCGCTGCTTTAAGGAGTACAGCGTCGTGACCGATCCTGATGGCCGCTACATGAGCATGTACCGGCGCTGGCACATGATCGGACTGGAACTCGGCATCTCCGTCGCCTCGGTGGGATTGCGCAACGAGCCGACGGGCGTAGCGACCTGCTTCAACGCCGACGTGGTGGCCACCGCCAAGCGCGACCTCGCGCCGGGCGAAATGCTGGATGGCGAGGGTGGCTATACCGTGTTCGGCAAGCTCGTCCCCGCGCAACGCTCGCTCGCGCAGGGCGGACTTCCGCTGGGACTTGCGCACCATCTGAAACTGCTGCGGCCGGTAGGCAAGGACCAGTTGCTGACCTGGAGCGACGTCGCCCTCGATGAGACCCTGCCGGCAGTCAAGGCGCGGAAGGACATGGAGGCGATATTTGCGCCCCGGGGCACCGTCGTCAGCGCGGCATGGGGAGGTTGGGCGGGTACGGTGGTTTCCTGAATATCAGCTATTGAAGGATTGGTTCAGGGCGCAACTTGACCTCTTCACGGCGGTGGCTGCAGATGTCGCGCCGGAGTCGGAATGCAACGACAGACCATGCTGCCTGCTCCAGGAAAGCGCGCCGGACTGCGCGCCGAAATACCAGAGGAACCATCCAGATGAGCGTTACCACCGCCATGACGAGCGTGCCGAAGCCCGCATCCGATCTGATCGAGGCATTCAGGAGCGCGCCGACCTGCATCATCAGCGATAATCTGGCCCGGCTGCCCGGCGCGGTGGGACTGCGCCAGTTCCATCGCAGCGGCAGGCTGGTGGGCACCGCGTTCACCGTCCGCACCCGGCCGGGCGACAATCTGGCCATTCACCAGGCGCTCGAACTGGTCGGGCCGGGCGACGTGATTGTGGTCGATGGCGGCGGCGACGAGAGCCGTGCGCTGGTCGGCGAGATCATGAAGAACATCGCCGAGCACAGGGGGGCGGCGGGCTATGTGATCGACGGCGCCATCCGCGACGTTGCCGCCTTCGCCGCGTCCGACTTTCCATGCTTCGCGCGCGCCGTGATTCACCGCGGGCCCTACAAGAGCGGTCCCGGCGAAATCAACGTGCCGGTGTCGATCGGCGGCTCGGTGATCTCGCCCGGCGACATCGTGGTCGGCGATGAGGACGGCGTGGTGGCGTTTCCAGCCGCGATCGCGGAAACCTTGCTCGAGGCGGTCCGCGCCCAGATCGCGCGCGAGGAGGAAACCCTGCTCGCAATCCGCGAGGGCCGCTACCAGGGCTCCTACGCCAAATCCTGATCGACACGAATCGACACTGAGAGCAAACCCCCGTTGAGGAAGCCGCGATGAGTCAGAAGGACGAGTTTCACAATCTGGACAATCCGCATGACGGCCTGTTTCGCGAACTCGCGGCGGGCGTCACCACGCGAATTTTCGCCGGCGAGCATGCCATGCTCTCGGTGGTGACGCTGGAGCCCAATTCGGAAGGCACCCGGCATCATCATCCCGAGGAGCAATGGGGCGTGTTGCTCGATGGCTCCGCGATCCGGTTCCAGGGCGATGAGCAGATCGAAGTGAAGAAGGGTGATTTCTGGCGCACCCCGGGCAACGTACCGCACACCATGCGCGCCGGGCCGGAAGGCGCGCGCGTGCTCGACATCTTCAGTCCGCCGCGGCCGGAATACAGAAAGCCCGGGTCGGGCTTCGGCAATTCATAGACTTGCGAACAAAAAGCAAAAGCGCAGCAACATCTGGAGGAAATACCCATGCGGAAGATCACGAGGCGCACCATGCTGGCGGCGTCAGCCGCCTTCGCCGTCACGCCGGCGCTGGCGCAGCAGGCCAAGAACCTGACGCTGGTGGTGCCGTTTCCACCGGGAGGTTCCACCGACGCGCTGGCGCGGCTGCTGCAGGCGCATCTGCAGACCAAACTCGGCCGCACCGTGCTGGTCGAGAACAAGTCCGGCGCCGCCGGCTCGCTCGGCGCCGCCCAGGTCGCCAAGAGCGCGCCCGACGGCATGACCTTTCTTGTCACCTTCGACTCGCATGCGGTGATTCCCGCCATTCTCGAAAAGCCGCAGCTCGACGTCGAGAAGGACCTGGAGCCGGTGTTCCTGGTCGGCACCGCCCCCTATGTGATCGCGACCAACGCCAGCCGGCCGTTCAAGACCTTTGCCGATGTCGTCGCGGCGTCGAAGGCCAAGCCCGGCTCGATCCAGTACGCCTCGGTCGGCATCGGCACGCTCGGCCATCTCGCGATGACGATGTTGGCCAAGCAGGCCGGCGTCGATATCGTCCATGTGCCGTACCGCGGCGGCGGCCCGGCCATGAATGATGTGCTCGGCGGACATGTCGATCTCATCGCGGGATCGGCGGCGCTGGTCACGGCGCAACTCGGGCCCAACCTTCGTCCGCTGCTGCAGCTCGGCCGCGAGCGGCTGCCCTCGCTCAAGGACACCCAGACGGGCATCGAGGCAGGTTTCCCGGATTCCGAGACGCTGGCCTGGTGGGGCATTTTCGCGCCCACCGGCACGCCGCCCGATGTCATCGCCAGCATGGCGAAATCGGTCAAGGAGATCCTGAGCGAGCCGGCGATCGCGACGCAGCTGCGCGATACCCAGCAGATGTCGCTGCTGCTGGCCGACGCCAGGGACTTCGGCACCTTCTTCGCCAAGCAGGTCAGCACCTGGGGCAAGGTGGTGCGCGAAAACAATATCAAGGCGTAGGCGCCTCATCGGCCGGATCGAAGCGATCCGGCCACGCTTTCGCTTCAATGCGTTCCCATGACGTGAACTGGCAGCCTCGCGCTTCTAGCGCGGGGCCGGCTGCGTATGAAAAGCGATACCGGCATCCGGTGGTGAGGCGACGCGAACGTCATGAGAGCGCTCTTTGCCATTTTCCTCCTCGCGCCTCTCGGTGCCGGCAACCCGGCATCCGCCGAGCCGTCACCCGCGTCGATGATTTCCGAGTTCCGCGCCAGGCAGGGCGAGGGGAGTGTCGTCATCGATGCGACCCTGAACCGGATTGCGCTTGATCAGGCCAGGGCCATGGCCGCCAGGGACAAGCTCGATCACGACGTGCTCGGACCGTTCAATTCGAGAATGGCGCCGGCAAAAGCGGGCCGCGCCGCTGAAAATATCGCGTACGGCCACGAAGGTTTCGCAAAGACGCTCGACCAGTGGATCAACTCGGCGGGCCATCGCAAGAATCTCCTGCTGCCCAAGGCCTCCCGCGTCGGCGTTGCCAGCGCCAGGAGCGCCACCTCCCTTCGCACCTATTGGGCCATGGTGATCGCCGGCGACTATGAAGCCCCGCGGCCGGCTGCGGCGAAGAAGACCGAGTCGAAGAGCGAAAGAAAGACGCCGGCTCCATCGTGCCGCATGAAGGTGCTGGGTATTTGTTTCTGAAGTCGGTCATCAGGCCTCGGGTAAGGCCGCTTCCCGCAAAGGAACTGGCGATAACGGACGGCGTTACCTTCCCTTCAAGCAACGGAGGACTTGCTCATGGAAGAGCCGATGATGACCGAGGCGCAGCGGGATCAGTTGAAGACCCTCTGCCAGAAGGCCGATGTGCCGGACAAGTCGGGAGAGTTGCTGACGCAGGAAGGCGCCCAGCACTTTATCGATGACCTCAAGAAGCAAATGGCCGAACGCAAATAGCTGTCACCGGCGACGATCCGCGTCGCGACCGCCGGTCCCAAAGAGCCCGCGCGGTATCGCTTTTGCGCCCCCGGTATGCTCAGCCGGAACTGGCGTCGGGCTGGTTCACGTTCGAAAGCGCCATGGCGCCCACCGGAGGGCTGGCGATTGCCCGCCTGCTTTGATATGAACCTGCCAGGCTACCGCGCACTTCGCGCGGGGCTCCGGTCCCGTAGCTCAGCCGGATAGAGCGACGGTTTCCTAAACCGTAGGTCGCATGTTCGAGTCATGCCGGGATCGCCATTTCTGAACTGAACATCAGCAATCGAATCGGGCGCGGTTTTCGCTTGATGCCCGTCAAGGATTGCAAACCTGTTCATCGGCATGAACAGCCGTTTAAGTAGCTGTCGCCGATGTAATGTCGCCGGCCGGAACGTTGACCGTTCGCGGCGATTAGCACTCCACACGTTAACCGGAGTGTTCCATGAAAAAGCTAGCCCTTGTTTTCGCCGTCGGTGCAGCCGCGCTGTTCGGTGGTTCCGCCGCCAACGCCGCCGACAATGCCAATGCCCCCGCCAATACGGTGAAGGCGAAAGCCGCGTCCGACGTTGCGCAGTCGACTGACGTCAGCGCGCAGCGGCGCCACTATCGCCATCGCTATGTTCGTCGCCACCACGGTCCTCGCCACTATGGCTATCAGCACTATCGTCCGCGTTACGGCCATAGCTACGGCTACGCGCCGCGGCCGTATTATGGCCACCGCGGCTATGGTTACGGCGGTCCGGTCATCAGCTTCGGTTTCGGCGGCGGCCGCTGGTAACCTCCGACCACTGGCACTCGAAACAAGAGGCCCGCTGCCGTCATGGCAGCGGGCCTTTTCGTGCGTGCGTGTGAACGCCGACTGGCAAAGTCGACAGGCGTCATATATCACGGGCCAATTCGGTGGGACCATGAACGTCGGCAGTCCGCAGCAGCTTCAGATCGCGGTCGGCAATGCGGGGGCGGTCTCGGCGCTGCTGATCCGACCCGCCGATGCGCGCGCGTGTTTTGTCTTCGCCCATGGGGCGGGGGCCGGGATGACACACGCCGCCATGGAGGCCGCCGCTCGCGGGCTCGCCGAACGCGGCGTGGCTACGCTGCGCTATCAGTTTCCCTATATGGAGAAGGGTGGCAAGCGGCCCGATCCGCCGGCCGTGGCGCACGCCGCGGTGCGCGCGGCGGTGGCCGAAGCCGGGCGATGCTGCGCGGGATTGCCCCTGATCGCGGGTGGCCGCTCCTTCGGCGGCCGCATGACCTCGCAGGCGCAGGCGCTTTCGCCCCTGGTGAATGTCGAGGGATTGGCGTTTTTCGGCTTTCCCCTGCACCCGGCGGGCAAGCCGTCCGACGAACGCGCCAAACACCTCGCCGATATCGGGATCCCGATGCTGTTCCTGCAGGGCAGCAATGACAAGCTTGCGGAACTGGCGCTGCTCGAGCCCGTGGTCGAGCGCCTCGGGCGAATGGCGACGCTCCATCTGGTGAAGGACGCCGATCACTCCTTCCACGTTCCCGCGCGTTCGGGCCGTAACGACCGCGAGGTCCTGCGCGAAATCCTCGACGCATTCGCGGGCTGGATCGAGACGATCGAGGCAGGAAAGGCGGTATCCTGAAACGCGATCCACCGCTGCGCTCCAGACTCTTTTATTTGCATATATTAGAGAACATGAATATATCTAACGCAACCCCGATGCGGTTTGAAACCGCTAAAAACGGCGGTCGGATCGTTGACAAGGAAAGGCTCGTTAGATGCTGTCTCGGTTCCTGAGCAAGTTCATGGCGACCTCCAGCGCTCCGGCCATTGCGCATGAGGAACTCTTGCAGGCGCACCGAAGCGGAGCGTGCATCGTCGTGGACGTGCGTGAGGCGCACGAGTTTGCCGGTGGGCATATTCCCGGCGCGGCCAACCATCCACTCTCGCAATTCGATCCGGCCCGCGTGCCGCGCGGCGAGCGCGTCGTGCTGATCTGTCAGGCCGGGAGCCGTTCGGCAGCGGCGATGAAGCGAATGATCGCCGCCGGCAGGCAGGACGCGCACCATTACCCGGCCGGCATGACGGGATGGCGGGCGCGCAAGGGCCCGGTGGAGCGATGAGCGAACTTCGGGCGCGCTGATGCACATCCTTGCCGTCATCGCCGAAATGCCGCATCCTGCCCGAAAATGCGGAGAAGAATTCCGCCAGGTACCATGGAGGATCCCCCGATGATCACCGCCCTCGTCCGGTTCAAGCTGCCCGCAGATGTCGATGCCTCCAAGGCCGCCGAGCTGTTCCAGGGCTCGGCGCCGAAATACCAGGGCCTCCCCGGCCTGATCAGGAAATACTATCTGTTCGATGCCGAAAGCCGGACCGGCGGCGGCTGCTATCTGTGGGAAAGCCGCGAGGCCGCCGAGCGCGTCTATAATGCGCAATGGCGCCAGATGATCGCCGACCGCTACGGCGCCGCGCCCGAGATCAGCTATTTCGAGACGCCGGTGGTGGTCGACAACACGCTCGGCAAGACCATCCTCGACGCCGCGGAGTAAAGGGGCCGCCCGCGTCATGGCCAGCGTGACGGCTATTTCAGGGCTGCGGCTTTCCGGATATCGGCGTGCACGAATTCATCGCGGGCTCGCTCGGCAATATCGCGGGCATCCGGGCGAAATGATCTGGCGCTGCCGGCGATCCCGACATACTGCCCGTCACAACGATCGCAAACATCCATTGAAGGGAAGCGTCCATGCCTGCCAACCCGGTCCTGTGGGATCTCGACGAGCGCGGCGTCGCCACCGTCACGTTGAATCGCCCGGAGGTCAACAACGCCTATGATGCCGGCCTGATCAACGGCGTGCTGGCGGCGATGGACGAACTCGGCAGGCAGCCTTCGCTGCGCGTCGTGGTGCTGAAGGGTAATGGCAAGCATTTTCAGGCTGGCGCCGACCTGAAATGGATCAACGGCGTGCGGCCGAAATCGGCTGCAGAGAACGATGCGGTGTCGCAGGCCACGTTCGAGGCCGTGCAGCGGCTGAACCTGTTGCCGATCCCGACCGTGGCGCTGGTGCAGGGCGGCTGTTTCGGCGGCGGCACCGGCGTGATATCGGCCTGCGATGTGGTGATCGCCGCCGACAATGCGCTGTTCTCGATCACCGAAGTGCGCTGGGGCCTGACCGCCGCGATCATCATTCCGCAATTGTGCGATGCCATCGGCGTCCGCCAGGTCCGCCGCTATGCTCTGACCGGCGAGCGCTTCGGCGCCGACGACGCGCGCCGCATCGGTCTCGTGCACGAAGTGGTGCCGCTCGCCGATCTGGAAAGTGCCGGCGCGAAAGTCGTGGAGCAGTTGCTGGCCAACGGCCCGCAGGCCATGGCCGAAACCAAGGCGCTGGCGCTGGAAAGCTCGTTCGGGGGCATGCGTGTCGACGACGAGGCCTACGCGCGGCTGGTCCGGATGCACTCGGCGCGTCGCCGCACCGCGGAAGCATCGGAAGGGCTGGCCTCGTTCGCGGAGAAACGCGCGGGCAACTGGGGCGGGGTCGGGAAATAGCGCCGCTCAGCAGCCCCGGCAGATGCCGCGCAGGCTCCTGTAAACGATCTCATCCTCCTGCCGCATTTGCCGCATCGATTCCATCGCCCTGGTATCGGCGGTGGGCTCGGGCTTGCGTCTGGCGGCGAGTTCTTTCTCCTGGCGCTGATAGCAGGCCTCGCGTTCGGGCTTCGCCTGGATGAACCGGCATTGCTCCACCGCCGGCGCGGGAGCCGCGCCGAGAAAGAGACCGAGCATGGTGTATGAGAAGCGCTTCAAGGTCGACCGTCCTCGCCGATTCGACCTTACCCCGGATTGCGCTGCGTATCATCCGGGTTACGATGTTTTTTTGTTGGGCTGGAGCACATGCCAAAAATCCTGATCGTCAATCCGAATACAACAGCCTCGATGACCGAAACCATCGGCGCCGCGGCGCGCGACGTCGCCGCGTCCGGCACCGAGATCGTGGCCGTGACGTCGGCGATGGGGCCGGCCTCGATCGAGGGCTTTTATGACGAAGCCTTTGCGGTGCCCGGCCTGATTCAGGCGCTGATGAATGCCCCCGACGCCGATGCCGCGATCATCGCCTGCTTCGACGATACCGGCCTGGACGCCGCGCGGTCGGCCGTGCATTTCCCGGTGGTCGGGATCTGCGAGGCGGCGCTCGTCACCGCGGGGCAACTGGCCAAACGCATCGCCGTCGTCACCACGCTGCCGCGCTCGATCGTGCCGCTGGAAGAACTGGTGCGGCGCTACGGCTTTGCCGAGCGCGCGCGCGTGAGCGCCTGCAATGTCGCGGTGCTCGATCTCGACAGGCCGGGCTCGGGCGCGGCGGCCAGGCTCGAGGCCGAAATCGCGCTGGCGCTGGAGCAGGGCGCGGAGGCGATCGTGCTCGGTTGCGCCGGGATGGCTGATCTCGCGGCCGCGCTGTCGCGGAAATTCGACGTTCCCGTGATCGACGGCGTCGCGGCGGCGGTCAAGCAGGCCGAGGCCCTGATCGGCCTGAAACTCACGACATCGCGGCGCGGCTGCTATGCCTCGCCGGCGGCGAAGGAATATTCAGGCTTGCTCAAGCCCTTCGCGCCGAAGTAGCGCCGTCATTCCGGAATGGTCCGAAGGACCATATCCGGAATCTCGAGATTCCGGGTTCGATGCTTCGCATCGCCCCGGAATGACAGATCACTAGCCCCCGTAAATCCGGTCGCGCAGCCGCCGCATTCCGGTCAGCCAGCGCTCGGTGTTGGCCGCCTTGCGCTGCATGTAATCATGCACCTGCGGGTGCGACAGGATCAGGAAGCGTTCGGCTTCCATCGCCTCCAGCACCATGCGCGCCACCTCCGGTGCCTGCAGCACGCCGTCGACCCGCGCCGCACTGGGGCCGGGCGTCGTCATCCCGGTCTGTACCGACTGCGGACACAGCACGGAGACCCGGATGCCGCGGTCGCCATACTGAATGGCAAGGTGCTCGGCCAGCGCCACCGCGGCATGTTTGGTGACGCCGTAAGGCATCGAGTTCAGCGACGCCAGCAGGCCCGCGGCTGAGGCGGTGTTGAGCAGATAGCCGGAGCCGCGCGCCAGCATGCCCGGCACCAGCGCGCGCGCCGCGAACACGTGGCTCATGACATGGACCCGCCAGCTGACGTCCCAGTCGGCGTCATCGGCGCTTTCCTGGCCCTTGCGCGACAGCCCGGCATTGGAGAAGAACACGTCGACCGGCCCGAATTTGTCCCCGGCCGCCGCGATCAGCGCCTTGATGTCCTCTTCCTGTCCGACGTCGCAGGTCACGGCGATGCCGTCGATCTCGCCGGCGACCTTTGCCAGCCGGTCGCGCGATGTCCTGAGATCGGCGACCACTACCCCGCGCGCGCCGGCCGCCGCGTAAGCGCGCGCAACCGCCTCGCCGATGCCGCTGGCGGCTCCGGTGACGACGCAGACCTTGTCTTTGACGTTCATGTTCGCTTCCCGTTTTTCAATGACTCTGACTTGCCCGCTCATCCGCCATAGAGCCCTTTCGTCCGCGCCATCCGTATCGCGAGCGCCGCCATGAAGTCGAGCATCGGCGTTGACAAGCCCGCAGCGCGCGCGAACGCGGCCGGGGCGCGCACCAGCGCATCGATCTCCATGGCGCGGCCGAGTTCGTAGTCCTGAAGGATCGACGGCTTGTGGTCGGGCGCCGGACCGGAGCGGGTGAGGCGCTTGACGCCCGGAAAACAGCTTTGCGCGACGGCGTTGGCCTCGTCGAGCAGACGCGGGATGATGTCCTGCAGGTCCGGCTCGTCCCGCACGCCCCGCGCGGTCTGCCCGGTCAACAGGCACAGCACCGACATCGACATGTTGGTCAGGAGCTTGGTCCAGATCGTCTCCCGAATGCTGTCTACCGGCGGCGACTGGATCGAGGCCGCGTTGAGATCGGCGCGCAGCCGCTCGATCCGCGCGCTGCCGTGATCGTCGCATTCACCGACCAGCAGCATGTTTCGGTCGGGCGAAAGGTTGGCGACGATCCCGGGAGCCGTCACCTCGTTCGACGAAAAAACCACGCCGCCGATGATCCGCTCGCGGGGAACCATCGATCGCAACGCGCCGCCGGGATCGAGAAAGCCGAGGTCGGGCGGCGGCGTGTCCGAGACAATCCCGATATCGTACCACCAGGGAATGCCGTTTTGCGCAAACACCACGGCGGTGTGGTCGCGCAGCAGCGGCGGCAGGCCCCTGACCAGGCTGCCGAGCGAGTTCGCCTTCAGCGTCGAGATCACGACATCCTGCGGCCCCAGCTCCGCCGGGTCATCGGACGCCTTGACGTGTGCCGTGAACCCGGCGCCCGCGATCCGAAGCGTCAGGTCCTTGGTCTTGACCGCGTCCAGATGCGGTCCGCGCATCACGCAGGAAACCTCATGACCTGCCAGCGCCAGCCGCACCGCAAAATGGCTGCCGACGGCGCCCGCGCCGAAGATACAGATGCGCATGAGAGGACGTCCTGCTGGAGGAATCGATCGTGTGGACGCCAGTTTCCACAGGCGGGTGTCATCGCGCAACCCATGAGGTGGCCCTTGACGTGATGGCTAATTTCCACCACCCGGGGCATGATCGCCCGCCATTCCGCAGCAACTCGTGCGCAAAGAGCGGGGACTCTGGAATGAGACAGTCGGAGGACACGGAATGATCGGATTTGTGCGGTTCGCATCGGCGGCCCTGATGGCTTGGGCGGCGGCCGGAATCGCGCAAGCCGACGAGCCGTTGAAAGCCCGGGTCGGCGTGCTCCGGCTGTCGTCGTCGGCGCCGGTATTCATTGCCCAGGACAAGGGTTATTTCAAACAGGCCGGGCTCGAGATCGAGCTGAAATTCTTCGATGCGGCGCAGCCGATCGCGGTGGCGACCGCTTCGGGCGATGTCGATTTCGGTGTCACGGCCTTTACCGCCGGGCTTTATAATCTCGCCGGCAAGGGCGCGCTGAAGGTGATCGGCGGCATGAGCCGCGAGAAGGCCGGCTATCCCCTGATCGGCTATTTCGCCAGCAACAACGCCCATGCGAGTGGCCTGAAGACGCCGAAGGATCTCGCGGGCAAGCGCATCGCGGTAACGCAGACCGGTTCCAGCTTCCACTATTCGCTGGGGCTATTGGCCGACAAATACGGTTTCAAGCTCGCCGAAATCAGGGTGCTGCCGATGCAGTCGCTGTCGAATGCGGCCGCCGCGCTCAAGGGCGAGACCGTCGACGCCGCGCTGCTGCCGGTCTCGACCGCGCGCAAGCTGATCGACGATGGCGGCGCCAAATTGCTGGGCTGGGTCGGCGACGAGACGCCATGGCAGCTCGGCGCCGTATTCGCTTCGCCGAAGGCGCTCGGCAACAAGACGTTGGTCACCAGGCTCTCGACGGCACTGGCCCGCGCCGACCGCGACTATCACGATGTAATCCTGGCTTCGGTCAAGGACGGCAAGGCTGATATCAACGACAGGACCAGGCCGCTGCTCGAAATCATCGCCAGATACACCAACCTGCCGGTCGAGCAGGTGGTCGGCAACTGCGCCTATATCGATCCCGACGGCAAACTCGACGTCAGCAACGTCGCCAACCAGATCGCATGGATGCAGGAGCATGGGTTCGTCGACAAGGGATTCGGCGTCGATGCGATCCTGGCAAAGGAATTCGTCAAGGCGGATTGATCATGATGCCAGTCGTATCCGTCATTCCGGGATGGTGCGTCAGCACCAGACCCGGAATCTCGAGATTCCGGGTTCACGCTGGCGCGTGCCCCGGAATGACGGAGTGTAATTGGTATCCCAGATGGACCTGATCGCCGACCATATCAGCCACCGCTTCGGCGCGCTCGAGGTGCTCGACGACGTCTCGTTCACGGTGCGCTCGGGCGAAGTGGTGGCGATCGTCGGCCCTTCCGGCTGCGGCAAGAGTACGCTGCTGTCGATTCTGGGCGGGCTTTTGCAGCCGAGCGCGGGGAGGGCGGAGTCGCGCGGCGCGCCGGCGCCGGACAGCCGCAACCCGCTGACCTTCGTGTTCCAGGATTTTGCGCTGCTGCCGTGGTGCACGGTCGCGGAGAACGTCGAATTTCCGCTGCTGCACTGTGCGCTGACACCATGCGAACGCCGTGCCGTGGTGGATGACGCGCTGCGCCGTACCAGCCTGTCGGATTTCCGCGCGGCGTATCCCAGGCAACTCTCGGGCGGCATGCGGCAGCGCGTCGGCATTGCGCGGGCGCTGGCGGTTCGGCCGGCGATCCTGCTGATGGACGAGCCGCTGTCGGCGCTGGATTCGCAGACCCGCGAACTGCTGATGGAGGATTTTGTCGGATTGCTCGCCGACGGATCGATGGGCGCGGTCTACGTCACGCACAATCTCGAAGAAGCGGTACGGATCGCGGACCGCATCGTGGTGCTGTCGCGGCGGCCCGGCCGCATCCGCGAGGTCGTTACCATTCCCCTGACCCGCAGCGAGCGCGGCAACATCCATGCCCGTGAACGGCTGCTGGCGCTGCAGAGCGAGTTGTGGTCGCTGATCCGCGAGCAGGCGGCCGAAGCCGAGCGCGAGGTCCAGCATGCTTGACCGCGCCGGCGATCCAGCGGCGTCACCGCCGGCCGATACGGAAGCCGAAGCGCGGCCGGTCGCGTTTCGCGGCGCGGGGTTTGCGCCGAGGGCCGGCCGCTATTCCGGCTGGATCGCATTGGTGCTGGTACTGGGGCTGTGGCAGCTGGCCGGCAGCGCCGGCTGGGTCAATCCGTTGTTCCTGCCGCCACCGTCGGCAATCGCGCTGGCGATCTGGAAGCTCGCACTGTCGGGCGCGCTGTGGAATCACGTGTCGGCGTCGGTGGTACGGATCGGCGCGGGCTGGATCCTCGGCACCATGGCCGGCTTGGTCGTCGGCTTCGCGATCGGGCTCTCGAGCCTCGCGCGCGGCGTCGGCATCACCTTCATCTCGGCGCTGTTCCCGATCCCGAAAATCGCGCTGCTGCCGCTGTTGATCCTGTGGCTCGGGATCGGCGAGGAACCGAAAATCGCCACCATCGCGCTCGGGGTGTTCTTCTCCACCGCGATATCGGTCTATTCCGGCGTCGACGCCGTGCCGCGCAATCTGATCCGGATGGCGCAGAGTTTCGGGGTGCCGTTCGCCTCGATCGTGCGCCGGGTGATCTGGCCGGGCGCGCTGCCCTCGATTCTCGCCGGCTTCCGCATCACCGCCTCGGTCGCGCTGTTGCTGGTGGTGAGCGCCGAAATGATCGGCGCCGAATTCGGCATCGGCGCCTTCGTGCTGCAGGCAGGTAACTTAATGCAGACCGATCAGCTGCTGGCCGGCGTCGTGATGCTGTCGCTGTTCGGGCTGGCGGTGGGCAAGCTCATCAATCTGCTGGAGACGCGGCTGCTGCACTGGCGGTAAGTAGATCGTCATTCCGGGGCGCTGCGAAGCATCGAACCCGGAATCTCGAGATTCCGGGTTCATCGCTGCGCGATGCCCCGGAATGACGGGCTTGCCTCACGCATTCCCGCGATCTTCCCGGAACAGATCCAGCTTCTGCTGCACCGGCCGGTCCGAGAAACTGAACAGCACAGAATCCGCGTCGGCTTCATGCGTGACCCACTGCCAGCTCGGCACCACGAACAGGTCGCGCGGACCCCACTCGAACGTTTGGTCGCCGATCCGGGTGCGGCCCTTGCCTTCGATCGCGGCGAACACCGTGGCATCCGTCGACCGGTAGCGCGCGGTCTTGAATCCCTTCGGCAGCAGCTGGATGAACGTGCCGATGGTCGGCATCGCGAAATCGCCGGTCTCCGGATTGGAAAATTTCAGTTTCAGGCCGTGGCAGGCATCCCATTCGTTGCGGGCCTTGGCCTGTTCCAGCGCCTCGCGGGTGTGGCTGTAGGGATAGTTGAAGATCGGCGAGGTTTTCGAGCTGCGCTTGCCGTCGACCGGCAGCAAATTGTGGCCGTAGCGGCCAAAACTGTCGCCGGGGGGACGGGTGATCTTCTGCTGGTCATCCGAGGAGTCCTCGGCGAAGGACGCGTCAAAGAACTGCACCATCGGGATGTCGAGCCCGTCGAGCCAGTACATCGGCTCGGACGTCTCGTTGGAATGGTCGTGCCAGGTCATCGACGGGGTGATGACGAAATCGCCGGGCTCCATCAGGGAGCGCTCGCCGTCGACGGCTGTCGCAGCACCCTTGCCCTCCAGCACGAAACGCAGGGCCGACTGGCTGTGCCGGTGAGCCGGAGCGATGTCGCCCGGGATCACCATCTGCACGCCGGCAAACAGCGAGGTCGTGACTTTCGACTGCCCGCGCAGGCCCGGATTTTCCAGCACCAGCACCCGCCGCGTGGCTTCCCTGGCGGTGATCAGCTTGCCGGCTTCGGTCATGTAGTCGCGGATGGCGTCGAATTTCCACAAATGCGGCCGGCAGGCGCTCCTCGGCTCCGGCGTGATCAGGTCGCCCATCACGTTCCACAGCGCCGAGAGGTTCTCGCCGTCGATCTTCCTGTAGAACGCCTCGCGTTCCGGCGTCTTCTGAACGGCTTCCATGGCGGCCTCCCGTGGCTCTCTTCAACTGGTTCTTGTCGCGTCGATTGACAGCATACTTACAATATGGATAGCGTCAACGTTTCAGTGCAACCGACAAGAAGAATTCAGGGGAGGCTGGTCATGAAGCTGCACGGCTATTTCCGCAGCAGCGCGTCTTACCGCGTCAGAATCGCGTTGAATCTGAAGGGGCTGGACGCCGAACACCTGTCACACCACCTTCGCAAGGGCGAACAGCGCGATCCCGCCTTTCTCGCCCTCAACCCTCAGGGCCTCGTGCCGGCGCTGCAGGACGACACCGGCGCGGTGCTGACCCAGTCGCTCGCGATCATCGAATGGCTGGAGGAAACCCGGCCGCAGCCGGCCTTGCTGCCAAAGGATCCGCTGCGCCGCGCCAAGGTCCGCGCCTTCGCGCAGGCGCTGGCCTGCGATACCCACCCGGTGCAGAATCTGAAAGTGCTGGCGCGGTTGCGCGAACTCGGGCTGCCCGAGGAGCAGGTAACGGGCTGGGCGGCCTGGGCCAACCGCGAGGGACTCGCGGCCTGCGAAGCCCTCATCGCCCACGAGCCCGGCCCGTTCTGCTTCGGGCAAGCCCCGACCATCGCCGATCTCTGCCTGGTGCCGCAGCTTTTCAACGCGCGCCGCTTCGGCGTCGACGTCTCAGCCTATCCGCGCCTCTTGAAGGCGGAAGCGGCGGCGCAGGCCATGAAGGAGTTCGCGGCCGCCGCCCCGGACAAGCAAGCCGATGCCGAGTAAATCAGATCCGATCACGATGGACGCGGTCTACACCGCGCCGGGCTATCTGTTCCGCCGGATGCAGCAGATCGCGGTGTCGATCTTCGTCGAGGAGTGCAAGGCGTATGACCTGACGCCGGTGCAATATGCCTCGCTGGTCTCGATCCGCACCCATCCCGGCATCGATGCGACGCGCTTGTCCGCCGTGATCGCGTTCGATCGCTCCACGCTCGGCAGCGTGATCGAACGGCTCGAGGCCAAGGCATATATCGAGCGCAAGCCGTCGCCCGGGGACAAGCGGACCAAACTGCTTTATCTGACCAGGTCAGGCGCCGCGCTGCTGCGCGACATCATCCCGTCGGTCGAGCGCGCCCAGGCGCGGATGCTGCAGCCGCTGAAGCCGGCTGACCGCAAGACGCTGCTGGCGTTGCTGACCCAACTGGTCGACCTCAACAACGAGGCCTCGCGGGTGCCGCTGCGCGCCGAGGACGCGCTGGAACATCTGGGGAAAACCAGCTGATGGCGACGCGGGAGAACAACAGGCCCGTCCTGATCGCGGGCGGCGGCATCGGCGGCCTCGCCGCCGCATTGGGCCTCGCGCAGAAAGGCATTGGCTCGATCCTGCTGGAGAAGGCCTCGGCGCTCGGCGAGATCGGCGCCGGCATCCAGCTCGGTCCCAACGCCTTCCACGCCTTCGACTATCTCGGCGTCGGCGAGGCCGCGCGCGCCATGGCGGTTTATGTCGACCGGCTGAGGCTGATGGATGCGCTGACCGCGGAGGAGATCACCCATGTCGACCTCGGCGATGCCTTCCGCAAGCGGTTCGGCAATCCCTACGGCGTCGTGCATCGCGGCGACCTGCACGGCGTGTTCCTGAAAGCCTGCCGCGATCACGAACTGATCGAGCTGCGCGTCAGGTCGGAGGTGGTCGGCTACGACCAGGATGGCGCGTCGGTGACGGCGCATCTCGCCTCGGGCGAGCGCGAGACGGGTTCGCTGCTGATCGGCGCCGACGGGTTGTGGTCGAACATCCGCAAATCGGTCGCCGCCGATGGACCGCCGCGGGTGTCGGGCCATTCCACCTACCGCTCGGTGATCCCGACGGGGGAGATGCCGGAAGATCTGCGCTGGAACGCGGCGACGCTGTGGGCCGGGCCGAAATGCCACATCGTGCATTATCCGCTGTCGGGCTGGAAGGTGTTCAACCTCGTCGTCACCTATCACAACGACGCGCCCGCGCCGGTCGCGGGCCAGAGCGTTTCCGATGAAGAGGTCATGCGCGGCTTTGCCCATGTCCATGCGCGCGCCAGGGACATCATCCGCCACGGCAGGGACTGGAAGCTCTGGGTGCTGTGCGATCGCGATCCCCAGGAAAAGTGGATCGACGGCCGGGTCGTGTTGCTCGGCGACGCCGCGCATCCGACCATGCAATATTTCGCGCAGGGCGCCTGCATGGCGCTGGAGGACGCGGTGTGCCTGTCGCACATGCTGGCGCAATATCCCGACGACCACGGCACCGCGCTGGAGCGCTACCGCTCGCAGCGTTTCGCGCGCACCGCCCGCATCCAGCTGCAATCCCGCGCCATCGGCGAGCATATCTATCATCCCTCAGGCGACCACGCCCGCCTCCGCAACGCCATCATGGGCGCGAAGACGTCAGAGGATTACTTTCGCGATCTGGAGTGGCTGTATGGCGGAACGGGGCTGACGGGGTAGGGGCATCCGTCATTGCGAGGAGCACTTGCGACGAAGCAATCCATCTTCGCGCAAAGAAGATAATGGATTGCTTCGCTTCGCTCGCAATGACGTATACTGAGTAGCGCGCTACACCTTCAACAGCGCCTGCCTGTCGATCTTCCCCGTCCCTGTCTTCGGCAGTTCGTCGAGGAACCGCACTTCGCGCGGATATTTGTACGGCAGCAGCTTCGCCTTCACGAAATCCTGCAGCAGCTTCGTCGTCGCATCCGCGTCGAGCGCGGGGTCGTTCATCACCACCACCGCCTTCAGTGCCATGCGGCGGTCCGGCAGCTCCGCCGCGAACACCGCGCATTCGCGCACGGCGGGATGCTCGGCGAGGCACAGTTCGACTTCGAGCGGGTAGACCCACTGGCCGGAGATCTTGATCAGGTCGTCGGCGCGGCCGCGGAAGAAGTGGAAGCCGTCGGCATCGCGCACGAAACGGTCGCCAGTATAGATCCAGCCGCCCTCGCGGATGGTCTCGGCCGATTTGTCCGGCCGGTTCCAGTATAGCGGCGTGTTGGAATCGCCGCGCACCCACAAAATGCCTTCCTCGTCGTCGCCGACATGGCGGCCGTCCTTGTCTTTCAATTCGATTTCATAACCGGGCACGCGCAGGCCGGCGGCGCCGAGCTTCTTCTGCTCCGAACGGTTGGAGAGATAGATATGCAGCACCTCGGTCGATCCCAGCCCTTCGACGATCTCGAGGCCGGTCAGCGCCTTCCAGCCGTTGAACACTTCGGCAGAAAGCACCTCGGCGGCCGACAGCGCCATCCGCAGCGAGGAAAAATCAGTCGCAGCCGCGTCCCCGGCTTTGGTCAGCGAGGTGTAGAGCGTGGGCAAGCCGAAGAAGACCGAGGGCCGAAAACGTTCGATCGCGGCAAAGATCGACGCAGGCTTCGGCTGGCCCGGCAACAGCAGCGTGGTGGCGCCGGCCGCGAACGGGAAGGTGATCGAATTGCCGAACCCGTAGGCGAAGAAGATCTTCGGTACCGAGAAGCAGATGTCGTCGGGTGCGAGTTTCAGCACGTTGCGGGCAAAGGCGGCCTCGCTATAGGCCATGTCGTGCTGCAGATGGACGATGCCCTTGGGACGGCCGGTCGAGCCCGACGAATACATCCAGAACGCCATCTCGTTGCGGCCGGTGTCGGCTTCCGCAAGCTCGCCCGGAAACGCCGGCAGCCAGCTTTCGGCGACGATGGTGCGCCCTGCGGCGTGATCGGACGCGGCGCCATTGACCACGATCAGCGTGCGCAACGCCGTCTCCTTGCAGGCCTGCGCATCGAACCGGGAACAGAACTCGGCATCGGTGACGGCCACGGCGGCGCCTGAATCCGCGAGATAGAACTGCAGCAGGTCCGGTGGCGTCAGCGTGTTGATCAACAGCGGCACGAAGCCTGCTCGCACCGCCCCGAAAAACGCCGCCGGATAGGCCGGCGTATCGTCGAGAAACATCAGCACGCGGTCGCCGCGCTGCAGTCCGAGCGAGATGAAACCGTGGCCCCAGCGGCAGGCCTCGGTGCAGAGCTCGGCATAGCTGCGCGTCCCGAGCGGGCCGATCAGCGCGGGGCGATCGCCGCGACCCCTTGCGAGGTTGTCGAACAGGACACGGCTGGCATTGTAAGTCTGCGGAATCGCAAAACCGATTTCCCGCGCGCCGGGGCTGTCGGACGGCACCTGGTCGGCGATGTCGCGTGTCATCGGCTGCCCTCATGTAGCTTCGACGCCTCGTAACGCGCCATGAAGGCTGGCGACATCGCGCGCAGCCTGACATCGTCGATCCGGCCGGAGCGGGTGATGTAGCGGTAGGCGAAATCCATCACCCCCAGTTTCATGTGCTCGGGGAATTTCTCGTACCAGTCGGCGCTGGTCCGCGCCGCCGTCACCAGCTTCTGCACGATCGGCTTGCGCTCGCTCTGATAGCGTTCGAGAGCTGCGGTAACATCCGTTTCCGCTTCCAGCGCCTTGACCAGGGCGATCGCATCCTCGATCGCGAGCCGGGTGCCGGACCCGATCGAGAAATGCGCCGAGTGCAGTGCGTCGCCGATCAGCACCATGTTCTTGAATGACCAGTGTTCATTCCAGATCCATGGAAAATTCCGCCACACCGACTTGTTCGAAATGAGCTTGTGCCCACCCAGCGTCGCAGCGAACACCTGTTCGCAGATCGCCTGCGACTGCTCGATGGTCTTGTCGGCGAAACCGTAGCGCTGCCAGGTCGCGGAATCGCATTCGACCAGGAACGTGCTCATGTCGGGCGCATAGCGATAATGGTGCGCATTGAACGCACCGAGACCGGTTTGCACGAACGTCTGCGACAGCGTCTCGAAGCGTTTCGAGGTGCCGTACCATGCGAACTTGTTGGACGAATGCGATACGGTTGCGCCGAATTCCTTCTCAAAGCTGCGGCGCACCAGCGAGTTCAGGCCGTCGGCGGCGACGATCAGGTCGTAGCCCTTCAACTCGTCGACGGACTGGATGGTCGTGTCGTAGCGCGGCTCGATGCCGACGGCGCGGACGCGGGCCTGCAGGATGGTCAGGAGCTCGAGCCGGCCGATCGACGAGAAGCCGACACCGTCGATCTCGACGCTTTCGCCGCGCAAATGAAGCGTGATGTTCTTCCAGCTCTCCATCCGCGGCGCGATCGCGTCCACGGTGTCGGGATCGTCGGCACGCAGGAATTCCAGCGCCTGCTCGGAGAACACCACGCCAAAGCCCCAGGTAGCGCCGGCCGGGTTCTGCTCGAACAGGTCGATTTGCGCCTCGGGGTGACGCTTCTTCCAGAGACAGGCGAAATAGAGGCCTCCGGGGCCTCCGCCGATCACGGCGATACGCAAGCTAGCTCCTCCCTAATCGACAGTATACTTACAATTAGGCGGATACACTACCGCTCGCCGGATGGCGGCGCTACCGGAAATATCGGTCAGGCCGTGGCGGTCAGGTGCAGCGGCGTACCCTGACGCCGTTCACCACCACGGTACGGCAAACCACGACCGGCTTGGGTACCACCACGGCCGGCTTGCGAACGACCACGGCGCCGCGGGCGCCGACACAGCCGGCCCGCACCACGCCGTCGGCGCACACCGCGGCCTGGGCATCGGTCGATGCGGCCGTCAAGGTTCCGGCAAAGGCCAGCACAGTGGCGGCGGCAAGCAAGGATGAACGCATGTTTTCACTCCCTGGTTCAACCAGCGCTCTTCTGGTTTTCCTTCCCTGTCAAAGGTAACCTCAGAGCAGGCCAAGAAAGGTGCTTGCGATTCCGGAGGCAGGTTATTTTTTCTCGGCAGCGGTCAGAACCTTCTTGCAGGCCGGCGTGATCTTGTCGCTCTCCTTGGCCAGACAGGCGATGATCCGTCCGCCGCCCGGCGTCACGCCTTTGCAGTACTTTTCATAATCGCCCATGCAGGCGCTGCGTTGTTCGGCGGTCAGTTCCTGGGCGAACGCAGATTGCGAAGAAAGAAGCAGGGCGACGGTCATCAGCATCATGCGCAGCATGGGTCGTTTCCTTTTTATGCCGGAGCATCTCCGGCGCGCGTGGAAGATGGTCGGGCAGGCCGCCGGCTTGCTTCCGGGGCGGGGACCCGTTGTATTGAGCCTTTGAAACATCGCCGGTCCATGAAGGAGAACCCATGGCGGACATCAGAAACAGGTGGCTCGCGTTCTATTCCGGGCATGTCGAGCAGGCCTCCAAGGAAATATTCTCGCATGTCGAAAAGGTGATCATCGGCACGCTGATCGTCTCGGCGGGCGCGCATGTCTCGAGCGCCGATCCGGCGATCGAGCTGTTCGGCTATTTGCGTCACGGCCTGGTCGGCCGCGGCGTCGAGTTGTTCGGCATTTTCCTTCTGGTGCTGAATTTCATCGACGGTCTCTACAGACTGGCAAGGCTGAATTGGCATTTCGCGTACCAGATCGCCATGACACTCCTCTATGTCGCGCTGTCAGTCCGGCTGATCCAGCTGATCCTCGCGTTTCGGACCGAGTAGCCGACCAGCGCCGGCTTGCCTGATCTGGCTAACCGGCCGGCAACCCCTTCAGTTCGCCGCAAACTGGGCAAGCACTTCCTTGCATGCCGGCGAAATCGAGCCCGCCTGCGTCGCCAGACATTGCATGATCCGGCCGCCGCCGGGTGCCACGCCGGCGCACAGCGTACGAACGTCGCCGCTGCATGCCGACCTCAGGACGAACAACTCTTCGCGCGGCCGCATCGGTCGCAGCACCAGGGCCGGCGCGGGCGCAGCGGCGGGAGCTGCGCCCGGGCTCGCTTTTGCGGTAGCGCCGCCCGCAGCGGGCGCGGCGCCGCCGCCCGCCGCGGCGACAGCTCGCGCGCAGGGCGCCGATACCTTCGCCTTGTTCTTTTCCAGACATTGCAGTGCCGGGGCGCCGCCGGTCGGCACGCCGGCGCAGACCTTCTGATAGTCGGAGCGGCAGGCGCTCCGGATCGCGGCAGCCTGCGCATCGGTCGGCTGTTTCGCCGGACTCGCGGCGGCCTTGGGCGCCGTTGCCGGGGTGGCTGTTGCAGGCTTCGCAGTGGCAGCAGCTGCGGGAGCGGCGGCAGCTTTGGGTGCAGCCGCCGGAGCCGTCTCCGCCTTCGGCGCAGCCGCGGGTTCGACCGCGCGCACCGCGCCCTGGCAGCCGGATGAAAGGCTCGACATGTTCTTCTGCAGGCACTGCAGCGAAGCTTCGCCGCCCGGCGGGACGCTGGCGCAATGCGCCTGATAGTCGGCGCTGCATTGCGACCGGATGGCGTTGCGCTGGGCGTCGGTGGGAGCTTGCGAGGATGCTGGTGTCGCCACCATGAATATGGCGGTTACGAGCAGCGCCCCGTGTTTTAACGTATTGATCATTTTAGCTAATCCTTAGGTTGTCGCGCAAGCCGCCGCTGCAATCGAGGTGATCAAAAAACGGGTGGCAGAATTTTATCGGCCGGCATCATTTTCGGTTTCGGGTTCCACTGCAAGAGGATTGTTGCTATTCATGCGTGTGGAAAATTTTCCTTCAAACCAAGTTTTTCCAGAACAAAAAACAATCGGGGCACAGCAATAATGCCGACGCATTCGTCAACATGCACCGGTCCGGAAAGCAGCGTGCGGCCAGGGGTCGGCAATGCCTATCGCATGACGTTCGTCATCGCTGCATTCGTCGTTTTAAGTGCCTGCGAACAAAATGCTTTCGTGCCGCCGCCGCCGCCGAAGGTGGAGGTCGCGCCGCCGGTCCAGCGCGTCATTACCCGTTACCTCGAAGCCACCGGCAACACCGCGCCGATCAAGAGCGTCGATCTCGTCGCGCGGGTGCAGGGCGTGCTGCAATCGATCGAGTACAAGGACGGCACCCCGGTGAAGGCGGGCACCACGCTGTTCACGATCGAGCCCGAGACCTACAAGCTGAAACTGGAGCAGGCGCAGGCCGCCGAAGCCGGCACGCAGGCGTCGGTGAAACAGACCGAAGCCGACTTCAAGCGCCAGTCGGATCTGGTGCAGCGACAGGTGGTGTCGCAGGCGACGCTGGATAATTCGACGTCCGCGCGCGACAACGCCCAGGCCAATCTGCAGCAGGCACAGGTCAACACCAGGATTGCGGCGGTCAACTACGGCTATACCAATGTTACGGCGCCGTTCGACGGCGTCGTCAGCGCGCATCTGGTCTCGGTCGGCCAGCTCGTCGGCGCGTCGTCGCCGACCCAGCTTGCGACCATCGTGGCGCTCGACCCGCTCTATGTGAACTTCAACGTCAATGAACAGGACGTGCTGCGGATCCGCGCCGAGGCCAGGCGCCGCGGCATGACGGCGAGCGATCTCGAGCAATTGCCGGTCGAGGTCGGGCTGCAGACTGAAAGCGGATATCCGCACAAGGGCAAGCTCGATTATGCCGCGCCGACGGTCAATCAGTCGACCGGAACGCTGGCGGTACGCGGCGTGCTGCCCAATGCCGATCGCGTCCTGCTGCCCGGATATTTCGTTCGCATCCGCGTTCCCCTCGAGCAGCAGAATGCCTTGCTGGTCCCCGATGTGGCGCTGGGCAGCGATCAGGCCGGACGCTACGTGCTGGTGGTGAACAGCGAGAACATCGTGGAGCAGTGCAAGGTGGTGACCGGGCCGCTGGACGGCGAGTTTCGCGTGATCGAAAGCGGACTGAAGCCCGACGACCGTGTCGTGACGGCCGGACTGCTGCGCGCGATCCCCGGCCAGAAGGTCGATCCGCAGGTACGGAAAGCCCAGGCGCCGCCAGCCGATCAGGCGCCGCCAGCCAGTCAGGCGCCGCCGGCATCGGCCAAATAGGACCGATCCATGATTTCGAAATTCTTCATCGAGCGGCCGGTTCTTTCCAACGTCATCGCGATCCTGATGATCCTGATCGGCGGCGTGGCGCTGTTCACCCTCCCGGTCGCGCAGTATCCAGACGTGGTGCCGCCGACGGTGCAGGTGACGACGCGCTATCCCGGCGCCAGCGCCAGGACCGTGATCGACACGGTGGCGCTGCCGATCGAGCAGCAGGTCAATGGCGTCGAGGACATGCTTTACATGCAGTCCTACAGCGGCGCCGACGGCACCTATTCGCTGACGGTGACGTTCAAGATCGGCACCGACCTCAATTTCGCGCAGGTGCTGGTGCAGAATCGGGTGTCGAGCGCGCTGTCGCAGTTGCCGCAGGCGGTGCAGAACCAGGGCGTTACGGTGCAGAAGCGCTCGACGGCGATCCTGCTGTTCGTGACGCTGAGTTCGCCCGATGCGACCTATGAAAGCCTGTTCCTGTCCAACTATGCCACCATCAACATAAGAGATGAATTGTCGCGGCTGCCCGGGGTCGGCAACGTCACGGTGTTCGGCGCCGGCCAGTATTCGATGCGGGTCTGGCTCGATCCCAACAAGCTGCAGGTGCGCGGGCTGATGCCGCAGGACGTCATCCAGGCGATCCAGCAGCAGAGCCAGCAGGTCACCGCGGGCCAGGTCGGCGCGCCGCCGGTGCCATCAGGACAGGCGTTCCAGTACACGCTCAATGTCAGCGGCCGGCTCGACGACGTGAGTGAATTCGAGAACGTGATCGTCAAGACCGGTACCAGCGGCGACGTCACCCGCGTGCGCGACGTCGGCCGGGTCGAACTGGGGGCGCAGACCTACAGCCAGATCTTCTCGCTCAACAACAAGCCTTCGGTCGGCATCGGCGTGTTCCAGTCGCCCGGCGCCAACGCGCTCGAGGTCGAGAAGGCGGTCGAAGCCAAGATGGCGGTGCTGGCCAGGGCATTTCCGAAAGACGTCAAATACGACACGCCGTTCGACACCACCAAATTCGTCGCGGAATCGATCAAGGAGGTCTACAAGACCCTGATCGAGGCCGGCCTGCTGGTGCTGGTCGTGATCCTGATCTTCCTGCAGGACTGGCGCGCGATGCTGGTGCCGGCCACGACCGTGCCGGTGACCATCATCGGCGCCTTCGCGGCGATGGCCGCACTCGGCTTCACCGTCAACATCTCGACGCTGTTTGCGATCGTGCTTGCGATCGGTATCGTGGTGGACGACGCCATCGTGGTGGTCGAGGGCGCCGCCCACAATATCGAGAAGGGCATGTCCGGTCATGACGCCGCGATCGCGGCGATGGATGCGCTGTTCGCGCCGATCGTCGGCATCACGCTGGTGCTGATCTCGGTGTTTCTGCCGGCCGCCTTCCTGCCCGGCCTGACCGGCAAGATGTACGCGCAGTTCGCGCTGGTGATCGCCGCCACTGCGCTGCTCAGCGCCATCAACGCCGCCACGCTGAAGCCGACGCAATGCGCGCTGTGGCTGCGCCAGCCGGTGCCGCCGGAACAGCGCAACTGGTTCTATCGCGGCTTCAATGCAGTCTATGACCGCGTCGAACGCGGCTATGCGAGACTGATCGGCCGGCTGGTCGCGCACAGCGGAGCGTCGGTGATCGCTGCGCTGATCCTGATCGGCATCGCCGGCTGGGGCCTGTCGCGGGTGCCGACCGGCTTCATCCCGATCGAGGACCAGGGCTATCTGCTGGTCGCGGTGCAACTGCCCGACGGCGCCTCCCTCGACCGCACCCAGAATGTGATCAAGCAGGTCAGCGACCTCGCCGGCAACACGCCCGGTGTCGACCAGGTGATCGGCATCGCCGGCATCTCGGCGCTCGACAACTCGTCGAGCCTTGCCAACGCCGGCGTGGCTTATCTGATCCTGAAGGAGTGGAGCGCGCGGGGTCCGGGCCAGGACCTGCGGTCGCTGTTCGTCGGGCTGAACGAGAAGATGTCGGCAATCCAGGAGGCGCGGATCCTGGTGATTCCGCCGCCGCCGATCCAGGGCATCGGCAACGCCGCCGGCTTTGCCATGCAGGTCCAGCTGCGCGACGGCAATGCCGATTTCGGCAAGCTGCAGGCCATCGCCGGCGCCATCGTGGCGAATGCGCAGACGCAAAGCGCGCTGCAGCGCGTCAGTTCGTCGTTCCGATCGATGGTGCCGCAGTTCGACGTCGAGGTGGACCGGATCAAGACCCAGACCCTGCATGTCACCACCGACCAGATCTTCTCGACGCTGTCGTCCTACATGGGCTCAAGCTTCGTCAACCAGTTCAACAAGTTCGGCCGCACCTTCCAGGTCTACGCCCAGGCGGATTCGCAGTTCCGGCTGACCCCGCGCGACATCGAAAAGCTGATGGTGCGCAATTCGCAGGGCGACATGATTCCGCTCGGCACGGTGGCCAGGATCACGCCGGCGGTCGGCCCGTCGCTGATCAGCCTGTACAATCTCTATCCGTCCGCGACGGTGATCGGCCTGCCGGCCACCGGCTACAGCTCCGGTCAGTCGATGGCGCTGATGGAGGAGATCGCCGCCAGGACGCTGCCGCCCGGCGCCGGCTTCGAGTGGACCGCGATGTCGTACCAGGAGAAGGTGGTCGGCGGCCAGATCTTCTGGGCGTTCGGGCTTGCTTTGCTGCTGGTGTATCTGGTGCTGGCCGGACAATATGAAAGCTGGTACGCGCCGATCTCGGTGATCCTGGCGGTGCCGCTCTCGCTGCTCGGCCCGATGGCAGTGCTGACGGCGCTGCGGATCGAAAACAACCTCTACACCCAGATCGGCATTATCCTGCTGATCGCGCTGTCGGCCAAGAACGCCATCCTCATCGTCGAGGTGGCGCTGGAGCTGCATGTCCGCGACCGCAAGCCGCTGATGGAATCCGCGATTGCGGCGGCGCGGTCGCGATTCCGCCCGATCCTGATGACCTCGTTCGCCTTCATCCTCGGCGTGGTGCCGCTGGTGCTGGCGACCGGCGCCGGCGCCAGCGCCCGCAAGTCGATCGGCATCACCGTGTTTTCAGGCATGCTGGCCTCGACCTGCCTCGCCGTGCTGTTCGTGCCGACGTTCTTCGTCGTGGTGCAGCGTTTCGAAAACTGGCTGGCGGGCCGCAAGAGCGAAGCTCCGGCGCCGCAGCCGGCGCCGGGAGTGACGCATTAGGGCGCTACACCTTCACCATCCGCTTGCCGCGGTTTTCGCCGGCCAGCAGTCCGATCAGCGCCTGCGGTGTATTCTCCAGCCCTTCGATGACGTCCTCCTGCACTTTAAGTTTCCCGGATGCGACCCAGGACTGCAGGTCCTTCAGCGCCTGATCGCGCTGGTCCATGAAGTCCATCACGATAAACCCCTGCATGACGAGGCGCTTCACCACGATCAGGCCGGGCACGCCGCGCGGCCCGTGCGCCGAGGGCACGCCGTCATATTGCGAGATCGCGCCGCAGCAGGCGATGCGGCCGCGATTGTTCATCTGCGCCAGGCAGGCTTCGAGAATGTCGCCGCCGACATTGTCGAAATAGACGTCGATGCCCTTTGGGGCTGCGGCGCGCAGCGCCTTGAATACCGCACCGTCCTTGTAATCGACCGCGGCGTCGAAGCCGAGTTCCTTGACCAGCCAGTCGCATTTGTCCTTGCCGCCGGCGATACCGACGACGCGGCATCCCTTGATCTTCGCGATCTGGCCGACGATCGAGCCGACCGACCCGGCCGCGGCCGAGACCACCACGGTTTCGCCGGCCTTCGGCTTGCCGATGTCGAGCAGCCCGAAATAGGCGGTGAGGCCGGCGATGCCGTAGACGCTGAGCAGGTGCGTCATCGGCTCAAGTTTCGGCATCTTGCTCAGGTGTTTCGCCGGCACCGCCGCGTAGTCCTGCCAGCCGGTATCGCCGAACACGATGTCGCCGGGCTTGAGGCTGTCGTCCTTCGACGAAACCACTTCGGCGATGCCGCCGCCGGCCATCACCGTATTGGCCTCGACCGCCGCGCGGTAGGTCGCGCCGTGCATCCACGCCCGGTTCGCCGCATCGAGCGAGATGTAGCGCAGCTTGAGCAGCACCTCGCCGTCCCCAGGCTGGGGGATGGCGGCCTCCGTCAGTCTGAAATGCTCGGGTCCGAGTTTGCCGGTGGGCTTTTCGACCAGCAGGATCTGGCGATTGACGGTTGCGTTCATGGCGTTTTCTCCCTCACATTTGGCCCGCATTATGCGTTGGGTACGATGCCAGAGCAAATGACGAAGGCTGAAGCCCGCGTCAGAAAAAACTCAAATCTTCTGCCCGGCCGCCGCGGGCGACCACGGCATATTCGATCGCCAGGAACAGTCCGCCCGCCACATAGATCCTTCGCTTCCTTGAGGCGGCGAGTTGCCGGCTCATCGTTACGGCCTCCGCAATCGTCGCGGCGATGTGAACATCGGCTTGCGGGTTGGCCTTGCGCACCGCACTGGCGATCACCGCCGCGTCGGCGCCCTTGTGGTGCGCGCGGGTGCAGATGACCGTGTCGAAGCATGGCGCCAGCACGCCGACGATCCCGTCGGCGCTCTTGTCGCCGGAAACGCCGACCACCAGAATCCAGTCCCCGGCGCCATGGATCGCCGTGAGGCTGGCCAGCGACTGCCTGACGCCATCAGGGGTATGGCCGACATCGACGACGGTGAGCGGGTCATGCATGATCGTTTCGAGGCGGCCGGGCCAGCGCGTCTCGCGAAGGCCCGAGCGCACGGCGGCTTCGCAGCCGGCGGCATCGGCGCCGGGCCGCATGCGCCGCAGCCAGAGCAGGAACAGGGCGACGGCGATGGCCGCATTGTTGCGCTGGAATGTGCCGGGCAGACCGATTTCCAGCGCAGGAAGCTCGTGGCCCCCGAACCGGAAGTCGAACTGCTGCCGCGAAGCGGTGGCGGCCTCGCCGCCGACCCCGATGTCGTCGCGGACAAAGCGCGAAGTCACCCCACGATGGTGGTTATACTCGATCAGATGCGGCTTCAGGTGCGCACAGTTCTCGCCATAGACGACGGTGCCGCCGGCGGCGCAGGCGTCGCTCTTGTCGGAGGCAATCAGGTCGAGGGAATGGCCGAGCAGTGCGACATGTTCGTAATCGACCGAGGTGACGCAGGTCGTGAGCGCGCCGACCAGGCGCGTCACGTCGTAGCGTCCGCCGATGCCGGCTTCGAACACCGCGAAATCACATGCCGTCTCCTGGAAATGCAGGCATGCCAGCGCGAACAGGGCCTCGAAGGCGCCGAACTGTTCGCCGCGCCGTTTCGATATCCCGGCGATTGCCGTTTCGATCCGCGATATCAATCGCGCCAGATCGGCATCGCCGATCTCGGCGCCATCGACCTGAACCCGCTCGTTGAAACGATACAGATGCGGCGAGGTGAACAATCCCGACCGCAGGCCGTAGGCGCGGCCGATTCCGGCGCAGAACGCCGCGGTGGAGCCCTTGCCGTTCGAGCCGGTGACGACCACCGAGATGCGCGTCAGCCGCGCCCGGTCGATGGCGAGATCGTCGAGCAATTCGGCCATCCGCGCCAGGCAAACGCCGTTGCCGAATTTCGGAAGATCAAACACCCAAAAGCCCCATCGCGGAAAACGTGTGATGCCAGATTTTCAGGATCAGGTCGCCGCGGCGGGATTGCTCGAGCAGGCGGATCGACGGGTTGGAATTGACCTCGATCACCTGGATCGCTTCCGCGTCGCCGCCGACAGCGGTGAAGAGGTCGATGGCGGCGACGCGCAGTCCGAGCGCCCGCGCTGCCTTCCTTGCCAGCGCCAACGCGGCGTCGGACGGCGGCGCCTCGAGCACCATCGTTCCGCCGGCGCTGAGGTTCATCCGCCCGGGAATTTCCCGTCGCTCGCCCGCGGGCAGCACCGCGTCGAATGCGGCGTCGGGATCGATGGCAACCGGCGACAGGCCGCGGGATTGCAGGCCCTGGTTATGCGCACTGAGGAGATCGCGGATGCTGCTGGCGCCATCGCCCACAATCGAGGGCGGATGTTTGCGCGCCGTAAAGAGAATCTCGTCGTCGAGCAGAAAGACGCGGTATTCGATTCCCGATACGATCGGCTGCATCAGGATTGCATCGTAATACTGCGCGACGTCACCGAGGTATCGAACGAGCGCGGCCTC
>NZ_JAUYQU010000294.1 GCF_030697065.1 Bradyrhizobium sp. | reverse complement strand
GTCTGCAGCGACGACAGATAGGAACTCACCCTGGCGGCCTGCGCCTTTTGATCGGCATCGAAAGTCCCGAAAATATTGGCGGGAACATTGCGGCGCGGATCGGGAATCACCGGATTCGGCGGAGCGGTCTGGGTGGCCCCTGTGGTCATCGGCGCGCGCGGCGGCTCCGATGCGCTGATCTGCACGTCGCGGCCCTTCGGCGCCGGCTTTGGAACGGGAACGGTCTGCGCCTGAGACGGCATCGCGGCGCCGGTTACGGCTGCGGCGATCAGCAGCGCCAAAGTGGCGCGCGCATAGCGGGTTACGGGTGGTCTGGTCATTCGAAATTTCGGATTTCTGTTCAACGCGTGGTCCTGCCTGGCTGCCATTTTACCGTGCTTTCGGCCCAAGGAGATATCGTTTTTCCGTGAGAATATCATGATGCGTCAGACGTCTTCCCGGCCCCGATAACGCTCAGAAGCCGCTTTCTTCCTCTTCGACCAGAATTTCACGCTTGCCGGCGTGATTTGCCTGGCCGACGATACCTTCGAGTTCCATCCGCTCCATCAGCGACGCGGCACGGTTGTAGCCGATCTGCAGCCGGCGCTGAATGTAGCTGGTCGAAGCCTTGCGGTCGCGTTTGACGATCGCCACCGCCTGCGAGAACAGGTCGCCGCCGCCCTCGCCGCCGCCCATGCCGGTCGAGTCGAACACCGCGCCGTCCTCGTCGACAGGTTCTTCCGCGGTAACCGCCTCGAGATATTCCGGCTGGCCCTGGGATTTGAGGTGGCGCACCACCTTCTCGACCTCTTCGTCCGACACGAAGGGTCCGTGGACACGGCTGATGCGCCCGCCGCCCGCCATGTAGAGCATGTCGCCCTGTCCGAGTAGCTGTTCGGCGCCCATTTCACCGAGGATGGTGCGGCTGTCGATCTTCGACGTGACCTGAAACGAGATGCGGGTCGGGAAGTTCGCCTTGATGGTGCCGGTGATGACGTCGACCGATGGCCGCTGCGTCGCCAGGATCACGTGCAGGCCTGCCGCGCGCGCCATCTGCGCCAGGCGCTGCACCGCGCCTTCGATATCCTTGCCGGCGACCATCATCAGATCGGCCATCTCGTCGACGATGATGACGATGTAGGGCAAGGGATCGAGGTCGAGCTTCTCTTCCTCGTAGATCGCCTTGCCGGTCTCCTTGTCGAAGCCGGTATGCACGGTGCGGCTCAGCTCTTCGCCCTTGGTCTTGGCTTCCAGCAGGCGCTGGTTGTAGCCGTCGATGTTGCGCACGCCGAGCTTGGACATCTTCTTGTAGCGCTCTTCCATCTCGCGCACCGCCCATTTCAGCGCGACCACGGCCTTCTTCGGATCGGTCACCACAGGCGTCAGCAGATGCGGGATGCCGTCATAGACCGACAGTTCGAGCATCTTCGGATCGACCATGATCAGGCGGCATTGATCCGGCCGCAGCCGGTAGACCAGGCTGAGGATCATGGTGTTGATGGCGACGGATTTGCCGGAGCCGGTGGTGCCGGCGATCAGCATATGCGGCGTCCGCGCCAGGTCGATGATGATGGATTCGCCGCCGATGTTCTTGCCGAGACAAAGCGGCAGCTTGGCGACCGATTCGTCCTTGGCCGTCAGCAATTCGCGCAAATAGACCTTTTCGCGATGCGCGTTCGGCAGTTCGATGCCGATGGCGTTGCGGCCGGGGACGACGGCAACGCGCGCCGACAGCGCGCTCATCGAGCGGGCGATGTCGTCGGCGAGCCCGATGACGCGGGAGGATTTGATGCCGGGCGCGGGTTCGAGTTCGTACAGCGTCACGACGGGGCCGGGATGCGCCTTGACGATTTCGCCGCGAACGCCGAAATCGCCCAGCACGCTTTCCAGCGCGCGCGAATTGGCTTCGAGTTCGGCTTTGCTCAGCGGCTGCCGGTCCGAGGCTTTCGGCGCCGTCAGCACCGACACCGAGGGCAGTTCGAACTTTTCGGAAGCCTTGCGCTGGGGCGCACGCGGTGCGGCCTTCTTGCGCGGGGCGCGGGCGGCGGGAATCTCTTCCTCGTCCTCTTCCTCCTCGATGAAATCCTCTTCGGCCTGCGGCGCCAGTGACGGCGCGGCGCGGCCGCCCAGGTTCGGCTCCTGGCGCTCGAACGCGGCCGTGCGCGTCTCCGGCGCGCTTGCCACCAGCGAGCGATAGGCCAGGGAGAACAGCCATGAGAGCCTGGCCTTGGCGCTCATGACGGCATGAAACGCCCATCCCAGCGAGACCGAGCCGCGATCGTCTTCCTCCACGAACGGCGTGTCGTCGTCCTCGATCGCCGTCAGTTCCGCTTCCTCCGGGCGCGAGCCCATGCCGCTCGCGAACAGGAAGCTCGCCACCACGCCCGCGAACAGGATGGCCCCGAGCACGAGGCGATAGACGGTACCGGGCGGGCCGAACACGACGGCGGGTCCGCGCACCAGCGCATCGCCGACGACGCCGCCGAGCCCGGTCGGCAGCGGCCATGCCCCGCCATGCGCCCAGCAACTGGCAAAGCCCGCCGAGAGCACCGTGCAGAGAATCCAGCAGGCGATCCGCAGCGCTTCGCGGTCGAAGGTGCGGTGGGTGAGCATGCGCCAGCCCCAAACCGCGACCGGCAGGATCAGCATGATAGCGCCGAGGCCGATGATCTGCATCAGCAGATCGGCGCCGATCGCGCCGGGATAGCCGAGAATGTTGCGGATCGGGCGTGAGGTCGCGTGGCTGAGGCTGGGATCCTGCACCGACCAGGTCATCAACGCCGCCGCCGCCACGCCGGCCAGCGCGATCAGCGCGAGTCCCGCGAGTTCGCGCAGACGCCTTGCCAGCGCCTCGCGGATGGACGCCGGCAAGTGGCCGACCAGGGGAAGGACGCGTTCGATCGCCGGCATGCTCATGGGGCCTTCGCGATTAAAATCTGAGTAAGTGGATCGGAGTATTTGCAGCTGGGAAGGTGCGCTCCCTCTCCCATGGGGAGAGGGTTGGGGTGAGGGGGTACGGTCTGTCGCTTGTGCGTAACCCCTCACCCGGCGCTGGGCGCCGACCTCTCCCAAAGGGAGAGGTGAAGGGAGTGCCGCGCTCGGATTTCGAGATCATGAGCCCGACCTAGTCCAGAATTTCGACCAGCCGGTGCAACGCCTCGGCTGTTGTTTCACTGTCGGCGACCAGCGCCAGCCTGATATAGCCGGCGCCGGGATTGCTGCCGTCGGCCTGCGGGCGCGCCAGGTAACTGCCGGGGATCACCCGCACGCCGGCGTCCCTGTAGAGTTTGATCGCCGCGGCCTCGTCGCCGCCGCGCTCCGAAACGTCCAGCCAGACGCAGAAGCCGCCGGCAGGACGCTGATATCCATAGCGACTGCCGAGAATCTGGTCGGCGAGATCGAATTTGATCCGGTAGAGCCTGCGGTTTTCCTCGACATGCGCCTCGTCGGCATACGCCGCGACCGCAACGTGCTGCAGCGGTACCGGCACCTGCGGCGCCGCCACATTGCGCAGCTCATGGAACAGGCCGAGAAATTTCGCGTCACCGGCGGCGAAGCCGACCCGCATGCCCGGCAGGTTGGAGCGTTTCGACAGCGACTGAAACGCCACGACGTTGCTGAAATCGGGCCCGGCGCATTCCAGCATGCTGCCGGGCGCCTCCCTGGTGTAGATCTCCGAATAGCACTCGTCGCTCAGGATCATGAAACCGAAGCGGTCGGCGAGTTGCTTCAGGCGGCTGAAATATGGCTTCGATGCCACCGCGCCCTGCGGATTGGCCGGCGAGGCGATGAAGATCGCGACGGTCCGCGCCAGCGTGGCATCGTCGAGCGCGTCGAGATCCGGCAAAAATCCATTGGCGAGGGTGGTCGGCAGGAAAATCGCTTCGCAGCCCGCCGCGCGGGCGCCGGCGGCATAGGCCGGATAGAACGGATTCGGTATCAGGATCGCAGGTCTGCCGTTGCGCTCGCCGACATGGCGCGCCGCGGTGAGCGCGGCAAAAAACAGCCCCTCGCGGCTGCCGTTCAGCACCAGCAGCTCGGTTTCGGGATCGATCGCCCGCGGCAGGTCGAACCGGGTGGCAAGCCAGTTGGCGGCGCCCCGCCGGAACGGCTCGATACCCTTGGCGATCGGGTAGCGTCCGAAATCGGCGATGTGCCTGGCCAGCACCGGGCCGACAAAGCCCGGAACCGGATGCTGCGGCTCGCCCAATGACAGCGTAATCAATGGCTTGGCCGGCTGATACGGCGCCAGCAGCTCGGTGGTACGCAAGAACGGCGAGCGTTCGCTTTGCGGACTGCCGGCGGCCTGCGGCGCACGTGATGAAGCGGTGATTGCCATACGTAAGCGCCAGCACTCTCGGGCAGCCGGTCGCATGTAGAGACCGGCCAAAAAAGGATGAGACCACCATAGATACGGCGAGGTTAAGACGCGATTAACCATCGACGACACTGGACACTTTGCGAGGTATTACCATATGATTTCGAGGTATTACTTTTGGAGTTTGCGATGGGCACCAGGGTTACGAGCAAGGGCCAAGTGACGATCCCCAAACCCGTTCGCGACTATCTGGGGATTGGTCCTGGCAGTCAGATTGCGTTCCGGCGCGCTGCCGACGGCAGCATCGTCATTGAAAAGGCTGACGGCACACGTCAGCCAAGTCGCTTCGCCAAATTGGTGGGCATTGCGGGGCCCGGTCCTTCTACCGACGAGATCATGGCCATGACTCGCGGGGAATGACCCGTGACGCTGGTGGATTCGAACATTCTGCTGGATATCTTCATCAGGACGCCAAGTTGGTGGGAATGGGCGCTCGTTCAACTGGAGGAAGCCGCTCTGCATGGCCCATTGCTGATCAACGATGTGATCTACGCGGAGAGCTCGGTCCGCTTTCAGAGCATCGATGAATTTGATAGGGCGTTGGTGGTTGCCGGTATCACTGTCGCGTCAATACCCCGGAAAGCGCTGTTTCTAGCCGGCAAAGCGTTTGCGGGATATCGCGCCGCTGGCGGCACACGAACCGGGGTATTGCCGGACTTTTTCATTGGAGCGCATGCAGAGATTGAGGGACTGCCGCTATTGACGCGCGATGCACAACGCTATCGGCATTATTTTCCAAGCGTGATGTTGATCGCCCCGGAAAATAAGGAATGAGGACTTCGCCTAGGATAGGCGCGTCTTTCTGTACATGGGGTTGTTTTCGAAATTTTTGGCCTCTGCCCGCTCAATGCCGCCCCCGAAAACTCATCAACCGCTTGATCATCCGGATGTTGGCGTAATCCACCATCTTGCCGTCGACCGTTACCGCGCCCTGCCCGTTTCGCTCGGCCTCCTCCAGCGCGGCGATCGCGCGTTCGGCGTAGGCGAGCTCCTCGTCCGAGGGGATGAAGGCATCCCGCGTCGGTTCGATCTGGCTCGGGTGGATGACCTGCTTGCCGTCGAACCCCATCGCGGCAGCCTTGGCCGCGGTCGATGCGGTGGCGACCGGGTCGCGGAACGCGCCGCAGGGGCCGTCGATCGCGCGCAGCCCGAAGGCGCGTGCGGCGACCAGCAGGCGCATCATCGGATAGGCGAACAGATCGAGCGGTACCGAGGGATGGCCGTCCGCGGCATTGCCGACATGCCGGTAGCCCGACGGCGATGCGCCGATCTCCGCGCTGCGCGCGCCGATCGAGGCGGCAAAGTCGCCGACGCCGAGATGCAATGCGGTCACCAGCGGGTCCGCCGCCGCCAGGGCTTCCACATTGACCAGGCCGCGTGCCGTCTCGATCAGCAATTCGATCGAGGCCGGCGCCCCGCGCGTGCCGGCGGCCCCGGTGATCCAGCGGCCGACTTCCGCCACGTCGGCGACCGCCTCCGCCTTGGGGATGATGAAGGCGTCGAGCCGCTTGAGGCCGCCGAGCCGCGCGATCTCCTGCTGGATCGACGGACTGTCGATCGCATTGAGCCTGACCGCGACGGTCTTTGCGCCCCAATCGTGAGCGGCCAGTGCATCCGCCGCCGCCTCCAGCGCCGCGGCCTTTTCGGCCGGCGGCACCGCGTCTTCGAGATCCATGAAGACGGCGTCGGCGTTCGAGACCGCAGCGCCTTGCACCATCCGGGCGCGGTGAGCGGGCACGGCGAGATAGGTCCGGGTCAGCCGCGGCGCATTCATGTCCTGACTTTCTCGTCCTTGCATCATCAAACTCCGCTGTCATCGCACGGCTTGACCGGGCGACCCAGTACGCTGGGGCTTCTCGGTTCAGTCGCTGATTTCCCGGCGTACCGGATCCCCGCCTTCTCGGGCACGACGACTGTCCAGCAGCCCGAGTTCGGCGAGGATCGCGTCGGTATGTTCGCCGACCGCGGGAATGTCGCCCATGACCGGATCGACGCCGGGAATGGTGATCGCGGGCAGAAAGCTCATCAGCGGCCCGTTCGGCGACCCCACCTGGCGGACCCGGTCGCGGGCGTGAAGCTGCGGATGTTCGAGGAAGGCCTCGACCGTGTTCATGTTGGCATTGGCAATGGCGGCGTCGTCGAGCCGCTGAATCACCTGCTCGACCGAAAACCTCGCGAAATGTTGTTCGATCAGCGCTTCCAGCGCGTCGCGATTCTGCATGCGCGCCGGATTGTCGCAAAACCGCGGATCGCCCGCCAGCGCCGCTTCTTCCAGCACCTCCGCGCACAGCGCGTTCCATTCGCGCGCGTTCTGGATGCCGAAGAACACCACCCGCCCGTCGCCGCATCGGAACGGGCCGTAGGGTGCGATGGTGGCGTGACGGGTGCCGGTGCGGACCAGCGGCTTGCCGGCGCCATCGGTGTAATAGGCGGGATAGCTCATCCATTCGGTCATGGAATCGAACAGCGAGACCTCGAACGCCATGCCCTTGCCGGTGCGCTCGCGGTTGAACAGCGCCATCAGCACGCCGTTGACGATGTACATGCCGGTCGCGGTGTCGACGACGGCGATGCCGCACTTCGCCGGCTGCTCCTGCGTGCCGTTGATCGACAGAAACCCCGCCTCGCACTGCACCAGCAGATCATAGGCCTTCTTCTCGCTGTAGGGACCGCCGTGGCCGTAGCCGGAAATGTCGCAGGCGATCAGGCGGGGAAAGCGCGCCACCAGCGTCGCGGCATCGAGACCGAGACGTTTGGCGGCGCCGGGGGCAAGGTTCTGCAGGAACACATCCGCCTGCGGCAGCAAGGCGTCGAGCACGCGCCGGCCCTCGTCACTTTTGACGTCGAGCGCCAGGCTCTCCTTCGAACGGTTGGTCCACGCGAACTGGCTCGACATCCCGTTCATGACGTAATCGTAGTCGCGGCAGAAATCGCCCTTGCCCGGCCGCTCGATCTTGATGACCCGCGCGCCCCAGTCGGCCAGATGCCGGCTGGCGAGCGGTGCGGCGATGGCCTGTTCGAGCGATACGACGGTGATGCCGGACAGCGGCAGCTGTGCTGGTTTTCCGTTCATGGCCTTTTCCCTGGAGCGAATGGTATCAAATTAGGGTTGCCATCGCGTTGCATGGGGTTGTTTTCGATTTTTTGTGGAGGGGTGCCTGCTCCGCGGCCCAGGCCGGGTCGTTGATGCTTCGCGCGGGCTGCGAAGCAAACCTCCCATCCAAAGTCCTAGTGTTTGCCGGCGTCCGCGGCCGCGTTTTTCGCCGCGGCGTTGTTGAGCACGATCAGGCCGTCCACCGCGACGCCGACCCTGGTGTTGATCAGGAACGGATTGACGTCGATCGAGGCGATGCGGTTGCCGGCGTCCGCCATCAGGTTGGAGAGGCCGACGATGGCCTTGACCACCGACGCCTCGTGCAGCGCGGGCTTGCCGCGATAACCCTTCAGTTTGACGCCGGCCTTGGTGCGGTTGATCAAATCCCTCGCCTCGGCCGCATCCAGCGGCGCACCGGCCAATGCGACGTCCTTCATCAGCTCGATGTCGACGCCGCCGGTGCCGAACAGCACCACCGGTCCCATCTCGGCGTCGAGGGCGGCGCCGACCACCAGTTCGAGGTCGGCCTTGACCTGCTGGGCGATCAGGATGCCCTCGAGCTTCGGCTTGCCCTTGAGTTTCCGGACCCGGTTGGTGATGTCGTTGAACGCCTTCTTCACCTCGGCGGCGTTGTTGATATTGAGCACCACGCCACCCATGTCGGATTTGTGCAGGATGTCGGCGCTGACCACCTTGGCCACAACGGGAAAGCCGATCTTCTTGGCGATCCTGACCGCATCCGCCGCGGTCTGCGCGATCTCCTCCTTCGACACCGGGATGCCATACGCCTTCAGAAGCCTTTTCGATGCGACTTCGTCGAGCGCGGCCGCGCCATTGGCGCCCTTCAGCGTCTTCTCCAGCGTCGCGCGCGCCGAGGCGCTGGAGCTCGATACGATGTCGGGCACCACCTTGCGCAACCCGGCATAGTCGATCAGCGACTTGATGGCGCCGACCGCGCGATCGAGCCCCTGCATCACCGCGATGTTCGGCAGCGATTTGCGCAACTCCTTGGTGAATTCGGTAAAGCCGATCGACATCGCGCTGATGTAGACCACCGGCTTGGAGGCGGCGCCGGCCATTTCGTTGACGATGCGCAGATTGCGCTCGCGCAGTTCGTGCGGCGCTTTCGGCAGTTCGGCGTCGATGATGACGATGTCGGTGTCGGGATCGTCGATCATGACCTGGATCGAGGCCATATAGACCGAGGGATCGACCACCGCGGCAAAACCGGCGTCGAGCGGGTTGCCGACGATGCTGCCGGGGCCGAGCATCCTTGCCAGTTTGGCGGTGGCGCCGGGGCTGAGCGGGGCAAAATTCAGCCCGGCCGAAAAGAACGCGTCGATCAGCAGGCCGCGCTTGCCGCCGGACAGCGACACGGCGGCGAGCCGGTTGCTCTTCGGCGGTTCGGCGTGCACGAAGCATTCGGTGGTCTCGATCAGCTCATCCAGGCCGCGGACCCGAATCACGCCTTCCCGGGTCGAGATGGCGTCAAAGGTCTCGATCGAGCCGGCCAGCGCGCCGGTATGGGCCATGGCGGCGGCGCGCCCGCCCTCCGACGCCCCGAGCTTGAGCGCGATCACCGGCTTGCCCGCGGCGCGCGCGGCCTTGCAGGCCTCGCGAAACACTTTCGTATTCCGCACACCCTCGAGGTAGACCACGATCACGCGGATCGATGGATCGGCGGCGAAATAGCTCATCAGGTCGGGCGTTTCGAGGCCGGTCTCATTGCCGGTCGTCACCATGTAGCCGACGCCGACGCCGCGATCCTCCAGGGTCTGGCGGATCGCCATCACGATCGCGCCGGATTGGCCGACGATCGCTACGGGGCCTGCCTCCATCGTGACGATGCGGTCGTCGATGTTGGTGAACAGGTTTTCGCCGGCGCTGAGATTGCCGAGACAGTTCGGGCCGGTGACGGCGAGTCCGGTTTCCTTGACGGCCTGTTTCAGCTCGACGGCCAGCCTCTGGCTTTCATCGTCCTGCAATTCGCTGAAGCCCGAGGTGACGATGGTGGCGGAGCGGGCGCCGGCGGCTGCGGCGTCGCGGATCACCTGCACCGCGAAACGCGCCGGCACCAGCACCAGCACGTGGTCCGGTTTGTCCGGCAGGCTGGCGAAATCCTTGTAGCAGGGAACGCCCCAGATGGTTTCGCGCTTCGAATTCACCGGATAGAGGCCGCCCGCGAACTTGTACTTGATCAGGTTGTTCCAGATCCGCTCGGCATAATTGCCGGGCTTGTCGGTGGCGCCGACTAGCACGATGTTGCGCGGATGCAGCATCGCATGGATGCTTTTCACGATCGCGCTGGCGTCGGGCGCAGGTGACCATTTGCCGGCCGAACCGGGCGCGTTGCTCGCGTGGGCTTCCATAGGTATTTCCAACCCTTTGTTCATTCTTGTTCTGCGGCAGCAAGCGATCGACGGCGCGGGTATCCCCGGCCGCTGAAGGCAGGTCGCCCACCTGATTCACCGGACCGGAAACAAACAGATCATTGCCTCCCGCGTCAACACGCGCCGTCCGGTGGCGGGTTCCGGTTATTCCGCGGAACGGTCTTATGCGGCAAAAAGAAAGGGGCCCCAGCTTGCGCTGGAGCCCCTCGACGGTCGGGGCATTGCCGGGTATGTGCCCAAACCGTAGTTCTGGGCGCGACCTCGTGAGGTCGCGCCCCCGGGGAGACCTCACATGTTGTAGGCGCGTTCGGTGTGCTCGGTGATGTCGAGACCTTCGCGCTCCACCTCGACGGTGGCGCGCAGTCCGACGATCACATCGACGACCTTGAAGAGGATCGCCGAACCGATGCCCGACCACACCAGTGTCGTGGCGACGCCCCAGATCTGCGCCGTCATCTGGGCGACCAGATCGTAGTCGCCGACCTTGCCGGCGACGTAGTCGTAGACGCCCGTGCCGCCGAGCGCCGGATTGACCAGGATGCCCGTGGCGAGCGCGCCGAGGATTCCGCCGACGCCGTGGATGCCGAATACGTCGAGCGAGTCGTCGTAGCCGAGCGAGTTCTTGATCACGGTGCAGAAGAACAGGCAGACCACGCCGGCCACCAGACCGAGCACGATCGCTCCCATCGGACCGGAGAAACCGGCCGCGGGGGTGACCGCGACGAGTCCCGAGATGGCGCCCGACAATACGCCGAGCAGCGAGGGATGGCCCTTGATGATCCACTCCGCGAACATCCATGCCAATGCCGCCCCCGCAGTCGCGAGGAAGGTGTTGGTCATGGCGAGCGCAGCGCCGCCGGAGGCTTCGAGGTTGGATCCGGCGTTGAAGCCGAACCAGCCGACCCAGAGCAGCGAGGCGCCGATCATGGTCATGGTCAGCGAGTGCGGAGCCATCAGGTCCTTGCCGTATCCGGTGCGCTTGCCGATCAGGATGGCGCCGACCAGGCCGGCGATGCCGGCATTGATGTGCACCACGGTGCCGCCCGCGAAGTCGAGTGCGCCCTTCTTGAAGATGTAGCCGGCGTCGGCGTTGATCTCGTCGAGCTTGGCCTGCGCCGCAGTTTTCGCCGCACCCTCACCCGCCGCTGCCAATGCCTTGACCGCATCCGTGATCAGGTCCGGACCGGGCCAGTACCAAACCATGTGCGCGATCGGGAAATAGATCAGCGTAACCCAGAGCGGGACGAACAGCGCCACCGCCGCGAACTTCATGCGCTCGGCGAAGGCGCCGACGATGAGAGCGGGGGTAATCGCCGCGAAGGTCATCTGGAAGCAGAAATACACCAGCTCCGAGACGTTGGCGTCGACGCTGAACGTCGCGGCCTTGGTGTCTATGGTCACGCCTGCGAGGAAGGCCTTCGAGAAGCCGCCGATGAAGTCCGAGCCGCCAGTGAAGGCGAGGCTGTAGCCGTAGACCGCATAAAGGATGATGACGATGCAGACGGTGTAGAAGACCTGCGCCAGCACCGACAGCATGTTCTTGGAGCGGACGAGGCCGCCGTAGAACAGGGCAAGACCCGGAATGGTCATCAATAGCACCAGCACCGTCGACGTCATCAACCAGGCATTGTCGCCCTTGTTGACGGTTGGCTCCGCGTAGGCAGCGGTCGCGGCGAACAGGCCGACCGCGAGGGCCGCCAATCCCGCGCTATAGGGACGTTTGAACGTCATTTGTTTTACTCCTGAGTGGAAAAGGTTGAGCGCGAAATCAGAGGGCCGCGGCATCGGCCTCGCCGGTGCGGATGCGGACCGCATGGTCGAGGTTGATGACGAAGATCTTGCCGTCGCCGATCTGTCCGGTCTTTGCAGCCGTCGTGATGGCGTCGATGGTCTTGTCGACGTGGTCCGAGGCGACAGCGACCTCGATCTTGATCTTGGGCAGGAAGCTCACGGCGTATTCGGCACCGCGATAGATTTCCGTATGGCCTTTCTGGCGGCCATATCCCTTGACTTCCGTCACCGTTAGACCGTGAACGCCAATGGCGGTCAGGGCGTCCCGGACTTCTTCGAGTTTGAATGGCTTGATGATCGCCATAACAATTTTCATGGGTCCTATCCCCGCTTGGGCCCGGTCCAGACTCGACCGGGCGATCTCGACTGAGGTTCACCACGCGGAGAAGTTCACTACGCGGGCACAGCCAGACCAGATAGAATCAAATGCCGTGCCAGATCGGCCGTGTTGCCTAACGGTTTATGAACGCGGACCTTTTCGGGCTTTCGGGGAATTCGCCGTACCTGCGCTATTCCGTCGCGCCTAAACCCTGGGCAGTCCTGATCACATCTGAGGCAGGACAGACTCCGGACATAATCGTGCCCAAGCGAAGGGCAGCAGGCGGGTATTTAGGTAGAGAAACCTATTGAAGCGCCTCGCCATGCTGCGAAATATCCAGGCCTTCCATCTCCTGCTGCAGCGAAACCCGCAACGGCACGAAGGCGCCGACCAGTTTGAGCAGCACGAAGGTCATGCCGCCCGACCACAGCAGGGCGACGGCCACGCCATAGAACTGGATCAGCAATTGCCCCGCATTGCCTTCCAGCAGGCCGGAGGTTCCGCCGACCGCGGCGGTCGCGAACACCCCCGCGAGCAGCGTGCCGGTCAGTCCGCCGATGCCATGGACGCCGAAGACATCGAGCGAATCGTCGTAGCCGAGGCGCTGCTTCAGGCTGGTGCAGGCCCAGAAGCAGAGCAGGCCGGCGGCCATGCCGATGAAGAGGCCATGCCAGGGTTCGACGAAGCCGGAGGCCGGGGTGATGGTGCCCAATCCCGCGATCGCGCCGGAGATCATACCGAGCACCGATGGCTTGCGCCGGGTCGACCATTCGATGGCGGCCCAGGTCAGCGCGCCGGCGCAGGCGGCCAGGTGGGTCGCCGTGATCGCCATCACCGCGCGGGGGCTGGCCGACAGCGCCGAGCCGCCATTGAAACCGAACCACCCGACCCACAGCATGCCGGTACCGATCACCGCCAGCGACAGATCGAACGGCGCCAGATTCTCGGTGCCGTAGCCGTGACGCTTGCCGATCACCTTGGCGGCGACCAGGCCGCCGACGCCTGCGGACAGATGCACCACGAGACCGCCGGCAAAATCCAGCACCCCCATGGTGGCGAGGAAGCCGCCGCCCCAGACCCAGTGCGCCAGCGGCACATAGACGAACATGAACCAGCCGACCGAAAACAGCAGATAGGCGGAGAACCGCATGCGGTCGGCCACCGCGCCGGCCACCAACGCAACCGTGATGATCGCAAACGTCATCTGGTACAGCATGAACAGTGCTTCCGGAATCGTCTTCGCCGCCGGATTGACGTCGTCCATTTTCATGCCGGCGAGAAACCAGCGGTCCAGCGTGCCGAGCCAGGGACCGTCGCCGACGAATGCCAGCGAATAGCCGAATGCGACCCAGAGAATGGAAATCAGCGCCACCGCGGCGAGGCTCTGCGCCATCGTCGCCAGCACGTTCTTCTTGCGCACCATGCCGGAATAGAACAGCGCCAGGCCGGGGATGGTCATCATCAGCACCAGCGCGGTGGCGGCGATCATCCATGCGGTGTCGGCGGCGTTGATGCCGGAGGTTTCGGCGGCCATGGCCGGCGTCCCCGGCAATATCAGCCATGATGCGAGCGAAAAGGTCGCCGCGGCGCGAGCCGCGTGACGTGGCAGAACCCCCATGATGTTTCCCCAGCCTGTTGTCGATATGTTGTCTTGATGCGGTGTCTTGGAGCACCGCTTTCTTGTGGCTTAAGTGATGGTCAGAGCGCGTCGCTGTCGGTTTCGCCGGTGCGGATGCGCAGCGCGTGATCGATCGGCGTCACGAAGATCTTGCCGTCTCCGATCTGGCCGGTGCGTGCGCTTTGCGTGATCACCTCGACCGCCTTGTCCGCGATGTCGGAGGCGACCGCGATCTCGATCCGCAGCTTGGGCAGGAAGTTCACGACATATTCGGCGCCGCGGTAGATTTCGGTGTGGCCCTTCTGGCGGCCGTAGCCCTTGACCTCGGTCACCGTCATGCCGTGGACGCCGATGGCCGTGAGCGCCTGGCGGACTTCGTCCAGCTTGAACGGCTTGATGATCGCGACGACGAGTTTCATGGTCAGGCCTTATCTACTCAAATTTCGGTATCGGGCGTCAGGTGATTTGCGCCTGATCAAATCTGGCATCTTTCCGGGCAAATGGCACAAAAAAGTTGCATGCGGCGAAAAAACATTTGTGGCCGGGCTAGCGCATGCCTGTACAGGGCCCGCGATCGTCCGCCACAATGCATGTCCCGCGTCCGATCGATCGGATGCGTCGTGACGCCTGAGGGAATGGTATGGCAGCTCGATCCTGGTTCTACGCGTCCGAAGGCCAGCAGCAGGGTCCGTTCCCCGAGATCCAGCTCCGCGAGTTGATCGCCCGCGGCACCATCACGGCGGACACGCTGGTCTGGACCGAGGGCATGGCCAACTGGCAGAGGGCGGCCGAAATCCCGGGCCTCGCGCCGGGCGCCTCCGGGCCGCCGGCGATGCCGCGTTCGGGCGGTGCTGCGCGCACGGGCGGATACAGCGAGGGGCCGCTATCGATCGATTTCGGGATCCTGGACTTCGCCTGGCGGAGCATCGTTCTGTTCTTCGGCCTCGTCCTGGTCATCCCGGCCCCGTGGGTCCTGGTCTGGTACATCAAGTGGTTCGTACCCTGCGTGAACGTGCCGGGACGGCCCAATCTCAGCTTCGAGGGCGCGGCGATGACGATCGTTCCCTGGTATTTCGGCGCCGTCGTGCTCTTTATCGGCGTTGCCATGACCGGCATCGAGTTGCTCAACAATCTGATGTTCTTCGTTCAGATCGCTCTCTATTGGCTTTTCGTAAGATGGTTCTTCGCCAATCTGGCTTCCAACCAGCAGCCGCTCGGGCTCAGCTTCTCCGGATCGTTCTGGGCCTATCTCGGATGGACCGTTCTGGCGATCATCTCCGTCATCACCATCATCGGCTGGGCCTGGGTTTACGTGGCCGCGCTGCGGTGGGTCTGCCGAAACATCCAGGGCACGCGGCGCGAAATCCTGTTCGTCGGCACCGGACTGGAATTTCTGTGGCGTGCGGTCGTGGCCGCGATCGGCACCATCTTCATCATCCCGATCCCATGGGTGTATCGCTGGATGTCACGCTGGCTGGCGTCGCAGACCATCCTGACCGAGAGAGGCGCGCAGGTGAACGGCTGAGCGTTCACTTGCGTTCGCGCAGCGAGCCTTCCTGCGCCACGGAAGCCACCAGCGTGCCGTCCTGCTTGTAGATCATGCCGCGGGTCAGGCCGCGGCCGCCGCGGGCGCTCGGCGAGTCCTGCGCGTAGAGCAGCCACTCGTCGGCGCGGAACGGACGGTGAAACCACATCGCGTGATCGAGGCTCGCGGGCATCATCCGCTTGTCGAACAGCGTCCGGCCGTAGCGCGCCATCGCGGCATCCAGCAGCGAGAAATCCGAGGCATAGGCCAGCGCGCACATATGCAGCGCCGGATCGTCCGGCAGCTTCGAGGCGGTCCGGATCCAGACATTGATGCGGCCGTCGTCGATCTTCTGGCCGAAATAGCGGCCGAGCTCGACCGGGCGCAGTTCGATCGGACGGTCCGATTCGTAATAGCGCCGGATGAAATCCGGCATCTCGCGGAACATCGGCTGTTTTGCCACTTCCTCGGCGGTGAGTTTTTCCGGCGGGGGCACGTCCGGCATCCGGTCCTGGTGGTCGAATGCGCTTTCTTCCTCGACATGGAACGACACCATGATCGAGAAGATGGCGCTGCCGTGCTGGATCGCCGTGACCCTTCGGGTCGAATAGCTCCGGCCGTCGCGCAGCCGCTCGACCTCGTAGATGATGGGAATTTGCGGGTCGCCCGGCAGGATGAAATAGCAGTGCAGCGAATGCGGCAGCCGGCCCTCGACGGTGCGGCACGCCGCCACCATGGCCTGTCCGATCACCTGCCCGCCGAAGACGCGCTGCCAGCTCGTCTTCGGGCTGTTGCCGCGGAACAGGTTCACCTCGATCGGTTCGAGATCGAGGATTGAAATCAGGTCAATGACGCCTTTGGACATGGCAGCGCTTTCGATTCTTCCGTCATTCCGGGGCAGGCGTCTTCGCGTGAACCCGGAATCTCGAGATTCCGGGTTCGTTCGCTCACGCTCACGCCCGGAATGACGGCCTGTCGGGCAGGGCCCTTGTTTCGCATCCCTGTTTCGCCCAGCTATACTCCGTGGGCAAGAGCGACAGTAAAGGTCTGGACATGTCTTCACAGCGTAGCATTGTCATCGGCGGCGGCGCGTTTGCGGGACTGGCGCTGGCGCTGGCGCTGCGACAGGGCCTCGGCGCCGAAATTCCGGTCATTGTCGCCGATCCGGCGCTGGCCTCGCGGCCGAGCCGCGATCTCCGCGCCACCGCCATCGTCGCGGCCTGCCGCCGGCTGTTCGCAGCCCTCGAGGTGTGGGATCAGGTCGCAGCCTCCGCGCAGCCGATCACGGACATGGTGGTTACCGATTCCAAGGTGGAAGACGCCACCAGGCCGGTGTTCTTGACCTTTGCCGGCAACGTCGAGCCCGGCGAACCGTTCGCGCATATGGTCGAGAACCGACATCTGATCGATGCGCTGGTCGCGCGCGCCGAGGCTGCCGGCATCGACCTGCGCGCTACCGCGGTGACGGATTTCGAGTCGCGCAGCGACGGCGTCGATGTCACGCTGGCCGACGGCAGCGTGATCGAGGCCAGCCTGCTGGTCGCCGCCGACGGTGCACGCTCCCGACTGCGCGAGCGGGCCGGCATCGCCACCCATGGCTGGGACTACGACCAGTCCGGCATCGTCGTCACCGTCGGCCACGAGCGGGAGCATCACGGCCGCGCCGAAGAACATTTCCTGCCCGCCGGACCGTTCGCGATCCTGCCGCTGACCGGCAACCGCTCCTCGCTGGTGTGGACCGAGAAGCGCGCCGAAGCCGCACGCATCGTGGCGTTGAGCGATGAGGAATTTCACGGCGAACTCGAACGGCGTTTCGGTCTGCACCTCGGCGAGATCAAGGCGCTCGACAGACCACGCGCGTTTCCGCTCGGCTATTTCGTGGCACGCTCCTTCATCGGCGAGCGGCTGGCGCTGATCGGCGACGCCGCGCATGTGATTCACCCGATCGCGGGCCAGGGGCTCAATATGGGCCTGAAGGACGTCGCCGCCCTGGCCGAAGTGATCGTCGATGCCGCGCGACTCGGCATCGATCTCGGGCAAGCCGACGTGCTCGACCGCTACCAGCGCTGGCGCCGGTTCGACACCATGGCGATGGGGCTCGCCACCAATTCGCTCAATCTCCTGTTCTCCAACGAATCGACGCTGCTGCGGACGGTGCGCGATATCGGCCTCGGCCTGGTCGACCGCGCGCCGCCGTTGAAGAGTCTCTTCATCCGCCAGGCTGCAGGCCTGTCCGGCGAAGTGCCGCGGCTGCTGAAGGGCGAGGCGCTGTAGCGGCAGCGGCATATCGGGGACTCGTTTCGCCGCACTTCCATCATTGATTGATTGTCATCCCCGCGAAGGCGGGGATCCAGTACGCCGCGGCCTATCGATTCAATGCCAACCGTCTCTGGGATACTGGATCGTCCGCCTCCGCGGACGATGACAGTTGAGGTGTGGCGCACTGGCACGTCACATCCGTCAGGTTCAAATTTCAAAGAGCAAGGCTGTGATTGCGCGAAGCAATCCATCTCTGCGCGCCGAATAAGCTTCACTGCGCTGGCGATGATGGGGAGCTAGGCTAATCGATCTTCCGCGCCTCTTCCGGCAGCATGATCGGGATGCCGTCGCGGATCGGATAGGCGAGTTTCGCCGAACGCGAGATCAGCTCCTGTTTCGCCGCGTCGAACTCTAGCGCGCCCTTGGTCAGCGGACAGACCAGGATTTCAAGCAATTTCGGATCGACGGTGCCTTCAGGACGTTCGGACGGGGATGTCATGCATTGGTCTCCGGCTCGGGTTTTATCCCTTAGCATATTTGCTCTGCGGCGGTAGCCACGCGAGTTTTCGTTTACATGCGTTCACCCGGCAATTCGCTGGCTTGCTTCACCCACGCAGCGATCTGTGCTTCGTCGAACGGGTCGCCCTCACGGATGTCGAGGTAGCGCACTTCCTTTTGCTTGGATTCGCCGGGTGGAACGGGACGCAGCGAGGTGCCGCGAAAGAAGGCCAGCTTGATGTATTTCGTGAAACAATGGAAGCTGAGGAACCAGCCCTGATCTTCGCCTTCACCTTTGCCTTGGCCCCCGACGCCATAGAAGGGCGAATTCCATTTCACCGCCTTGCGCACGCCGGGGACGGTGCGCGCGATCAGCGCGTCCAGACGGCACCCGACCTCGCGTTTCCAGCCCGGCATGGCCGCGATGTAGGCCTTTACGGGGGCGTCGCCATAACCCTTGGCGATCTGTGGATTGCCGCCGGAGAGCAGCACCGGCTTTTTAGTGGCGGTGCGCCGGCTGGTGCGCTTTTTCGCGACCTTCGACTTCCCGGACGCCTTACCGGCCATCGCCTTGCTCCTATCCGCCGGCAGCGCGTTCGCCGCTCCGCCTGGAGAGATACGGCAGCGCAAACAAGTACAGGCCGCTAGACAGCAGCAGGAAGAGCGGGAGCAGCGGCGAGTAGACCACCCAGGCTGGAGGCTCGCCCAGTCCGCTGTTGAGTCCCATGGCAGTGAAGTTGGCGATGACGGTCACCGTAAAGGCGATCGACAGCCAGCGGTGGAATTGCCGAATCCAGTTGTTCCATTTCAATGGCGCCTCCAAATCAAGATGAACTCATACGCGGCGCGGCAGGAATCAGTCGGTCCGCACCAGCACTTCTTCCAGCTTCGCCAGGAATTTCTGCCATCCGGCGTTGGCACCGCCAAACGCCTGCCGCTGATCCGGCCGGAAGCCGACCTGCTCCATGCGCAGGAGGGTCCCTGACGTCGTCGGCGTGATCGTGAAGGTCACCACGCTGGTCAGGTTGAACGCGGCATCGGCGTGCGCGAAATTCCAGGTGTAGGACAGCGCCTTGATCGGCTCGACGACCAGGACCTCGCAGTCCAGCACCCCGCCCCAGTCGCCGCGCAGATTGAAGCGATGACCCACGACGGGCTCGAAATCGTTCTTCATCAGCCACTCCTCGATCAGGTGTGGCTGCGTCAGCGCCCGCCAGATCTTTTCCGGCGGATGAGGGAACTCGCGTTCGACGACGACGGAGCGCGTTTCGTTCGCGGTCATTGGTCCATCCTGTTCAGCAGGTCTTCGAGGCCGTCGAACCGGCTTTGCCAGAAGCCGGCCATCCGGCTGGTCCAGTCGATCAGCGGACCCAACGCGCCGGGCTGCGCGCTGTAATGGGTCTGCCGGCCTTCGTGGCGGTCGAGCACCAGCCCGGCCTGCCTGAGGATCCCGAGATGCTTCGACACTGCGGGTTGCGAGACCCCGGACTGCGCGGTCAGCGCCCCCACCGTCTGCTCGCCCTCGCGGCACAGCCGCTCGAACAGCGCCCGCCGGGTCGGATCGGCGAGGGTTTTGAACAGGAAATCGGGAGCACTGGCTATCATAAATAACTCTGGAGTTATTGATCGATTCATAACCCCGGAGTTATGCTTGCGTCAAGCGCCTTGGCCATCGAATTGATCGTGCAAGGCGGAGCGGTCGGGATCGACGACCTCGCTATTCCTGGCGCGGCCGCTGCCGGCGCTATCCGATTTCCTGTCCGGACCGCTTCAGGGTCTCGGACGGCAGTTCGCCGAAAGCGAGACGGAAATCCCGGGCGAAATGCCCGGGATTCTGGAAACCGCATTTCAGTGCGACCTGCGTCACCGCGGTGCGCTCGGTCGACTGTTCGAGCATCTGGCGCGCCCGGTCCAGCCGCACCCGCTTGGCAAAGTCAGCCGGCGAGTAGCCGCGGTCTCGCTTGAACTGCCGGAACAGACTTCTGGCGCTCACCTTGGCCACCGCGACCATCGCCTCGATGTCGATCGGCTTGTCCCAGTTCGCCTCGATGAATTCCTCGACCCGCCTCACCGCCGAAGCACCGGCCGGCAACGGCTCGCGCAGGAGCAGTTGCGTATAGCTGTGTCGGTGACACATCAGAAACTTCATGATCACCATGCGTTCGACTTCGGCAGCGGCGAGGTCGGAGAAAAAGGTGCCGCGCTCGTTGTAGTCCGTCGCGAACTGAAAGATCCTGCGCCGCAATGCGCTCATCGCCGGACTGCGATCGACGTTATCGTCGAACACCAGGTTCCTCGAAACCTCCTGACCTATCAGCGCGCCGAGGTGGCGAAGCAGCGCATCGAATTCGATTCGCAGTTCGAGCTGTCGATAGCGGCCGTCAAGATCGAGCCTCAGCGGCCCCGGCGGCAACACCATGGTCCACGAACCCGGTGCGATGCCGCCGGTCTGGCCATCAATCGTGTGTTGCCCGGAGCCCTGGATATTGAAGATCTGGCGGATGAAGGTGGTTTCGCCGAAGTCCAGCGACACATCGCCGGCGTAGTCGCAATAGGATAGCCCAAGCCCCGTCATCTGCAGATGATTGGCTCGAACCGCGAATTGCTCCCGGTCACCGCGAATGCAGAAGCCGGTTGCTCCGAATACGCTGAACAGACGGTCGCGTGCGAACGCCGGGTCGTTCGTTCGCATGACCGGATAGCGGCTCAACAAGGGGGATCTAAAAGGCATTCTGCGAATCGAGGCGGTGAGGGCGCGATGATATGATGACTACACTTGCTTCACCAGCGCGCCAACAATCGAGGATTGTGCTGCTGGGGGCGCCGCGACAGATCATCAAATCGCGCCTCGTCAAACCAGAAAGCGCCACGGCTCCGGTACCCCGTTAGTGGCGCCTCTCCGGTCGTGGCGGAATTTGGCTGTGTCGTCGCCGAACGGTCTAAGTCAGTAATAACCCGGACAAGCTAGCCTGCTGTCATGATCGACGGGCCGGACCAATGTCAAACGTAGTAAGCCTCCGGGCCGAGCGATATGCGCGGACATCGTCAGGACCGCCCCCGCCGGCCGTCGAAGAGGCCGACCTCACGCAGTTGCGCGCCCGGATCCTCGGCTTGCAATCGAAAGCGAAGGAGGAAATCCTTCGTTCCATCCTGTTACTCGACATCGCGGCACAGCACGCACGCCAGATCGCCAGGCGAACCGACGATGCTGCGGCGAAAAGCAGCCTCGGCGCCCAAATCAGCTTTATCGAACAGCTGCTCCAGAATGCCCGGGAGATGGCGCTGAAGCTCTAGGCCACCGAAACCGGCTCCGCGTCGTCGCAGGTGCTCTCCTCGGCCCAATCGCTGTCGGCCGAAAGCAACCGGCTCAAGATCGAGGTGGACAGGTTTCTCGCGACGGTCCGGGCGGCGTGAGCCCGGGCTACTGCAGGCCGGTATCGCCGCTGGTGCGCTTCTTCGCGAGATCCATCTCGGTCACCGCGATCAGGATTTCGGCGCGGGTCTTGAGGTCGGGGGCTTCCAGCATCGCCTGCTTTTCCGGCGCGCCGTAGGGCGACATCATCGCCAGCGCGTTGACCAGCGCCTCGTTGGGCGCGCTCTCGACGCCTTCCCAGTCGACCTTGAGATCGTTGGCTTTCAGGAAATCGGTCAGCACCGTCAGCAGCGCCTCGCGGTCGACCGCTTCCTCGCCCTTGCGCGCGGTGAAATCGTCGAGGTAGGGGAAATAGTCCACCCTGCATTGGCGGTAGGCGGTCAGCACCGTCAGCTCCTCGATCACCTTGAAGCGGGCGATGCCGGTGAGTTCGAGGATGTAGCGGCCGTCGCCGGCCTCGGCGAGCTGGGTGATGCGCCCGACGCAGCCGACCCGAAACAGTGCCGGCTTGGTCTCGTCGCGCGAATGGGCCATATCCGGCTGGATCATCCCGATCAGCCGGTGGCCGTCACGCAGCGAGTCGTCGACCATCGAAAGATAGCGCGGCTCGAAAATGTTGAGCGGCATCTGGCCGCGCGGCAGCAACAGCGCGCCCGGCAGCGGAAACACCGGGATCACCTCGGAAAGGTCGCCCGGCCCGCGATATTCGGCATTGATCGGCATGGGCGGTCCCGGTGTTCTGTATCGCTATGAAAACAGGATCGTCGACAGCCGCTTGCGCCCCTCGATGGTGGCTTCATCGGCCGGGCCCCAGGCCTCGAACAACTGCACCAACTGCTTGCGCGCGCCGTCCTCGTTCCACTTGCGATCCTTCTTGACGATGGCGAGCAGCTGCTCGGTCGCCTCGGCACGCTTGCCCGAGGCGTTGAGCGCGGTGGCGAGGTCGAACCGGGCCTGATGATCGAGCGGGTTTGCGGCGACTTTCTGTTCGAGTTCGGTGACCGGACCGACGGCCTTGGCCTGTTCGGCGAGGTCGATCGAGGCCTGCACCGCCTTGACCGCGGCGTCGTTGCGCTTGGCCTCCGGTACCATGGCGATGGTCTGCCTGGCCTGCTCGATGGCGCCGGTCGTGACGTAGCATTTCGCCAGTCCCGCCAGAGCCGGAATGCTGGTGGCGTCCACCGCCAGCACCTCGGCATAGATCTGCGCCGCGGTCGCGGCGTCGCCTTCGGCCAGCACTGCCTCGGCTTCTTTCAGGATCTCCGCGATATCGGGCTCGCCGGCGGCCGGCATGCCGGCGGTCAGTTTGTCGATGAAGGCGGTGACCTGGCTTTCCGGCACAGCGCCCATGAAACCGTCGGCGGGCTGGCCGTTGACGAAGGCGATCACGGCCGGGATCGACTGGATGCCCATCTGGCCCGGTATCGCCGGATGCTCGTCGATGTTCATCTTGACCAGCTTGACCTTGCCCTTGGCGGCGCGGACCGCCTTTTCGATGATCGGCGTAAGCTGGCGGCAGGGGCCGCACCACGGCGCCCAGAAGTCGATCAGCACCGGCTGGCGCTTCGATTCCTCGATGACGTCCTTTACGAACGTCTGGGTGGTGGTTTCCTTGATCAAATCGGGCACCGCCTGGGGCGCCGGTCCGCTGCCCTGCTCAATTATCGTCACGGGGATCCTCGTCTGATGTCTTTGGGATTTGGGGGCCATTCTAGCACGGTCTGCGCACCTAATTGGCCCCTGGGAGCTCAATTTGCAATCGGTGGAACCCGAACCACGGGCATTCGGGCGCAAATGCCGCGAATTGCCGCCGATCGGCCCTCGCCGGCCCGATTCGCGGCCTTTCCCGGCTTGCGCGGGCTGTTGCATTCACGGGCGGCATTTGGCATAGCTCTGCCCGTTGCCGGCGCGTGCGCCGCCAATCTCTCGGATGCGGGTGTAGCTCAGTGGTAGAGCACGACCTTGCCAAGGTCGGGGTCGAGGGTTCGAATCCCTTCGCCCGCTCCAGAATTTGTTGAATTGGCAAAGCGATACCAAACGACAAGCCGCCCTCGGGGCGGCTTTGTTGTTTGTGCCGGCCCGGACCTCATCCAATGGGTCGCGGCGGGCGGTCCATCCGCAAGGCGCGGTTCAGCGGTGACGCCCGGTTGCGCCTAGTGGCGGCGAACTGTCCATGACGAGCTGCCCTGGTTTGTGGGATGAATGCATTTGCGGCGCCGGAGGGAACATGCAATGACTTAACACCAGAGATTGCATTATGGATTTCTGATGCGGCGAGGGCAATGCCATGAGCCGAAACATCGTTCTGCTGTCCGACGGCACCGGCAATTCCGCCGCAAAAGTCTGGCGCACCAACGTGTGGCGCACCTTCGAGGCGATCGACCTGTCGAGCAACGATCAGGTCGCATTCTACGACGACGGCGTCGGCACGTCTTCGTTCAAGCCGTGGGCGATCCTCGGCGGCGCGTTCGGTTTCGGCCTCAAGCGCAACGTGGTCGACATCTACAAATTCGCGTGTCGCAACTATCGCGACGAGGACGACCGCATTTACGGTTTCGGCTTTAGCCGCGGCGCCTTCACAATCCGCGTCGTCATCGGCCTCATTCTCAACCAGGGGCTGGTGTGGGCGCAAGATGAGGCGGAACTCGACAAAAAGGCCCGCGCCGCCTACCGGGAGTATCGCCGCGAGCGGTATCATACCAAGTGGCGCATCGAGGATGCCTTCCGCTGGTTTCGCGACCTGTTCCTGCCGAAGGACTACGACAGGGCGAACAATCGCCAGGTGGCGAAGATTCGCTTTATCGGCGTATGGGACACCGTTGCCGCCTACGGCGCGCCGCTGGACGAGATGACGCGCGGCATCAGCAAGTACATCTGGCCGCTGGAGCTTCCCAACCATGCGCTCGACCGCACCCGGGTGACGCGCGCCTGCCAGGCGCTGGCTCTCGACGAAGAGCGAACCACGTTTCATCCGGAGCTGTGGAACGAACGGGTCGAGTCTCCCTGCCAATTCGACCCCGACGCGGCACGATTCATCAAGGACGAGCAGATCAGCCAGGTCTGGTTTGCCGGAGTGCATTCCAACGTCGGCGGCGGCTACCCGGACGATACGCTGGCCTACATTCCCTTCGTCTGGATGATCACCGAGGCGCAGCGTTGCGGCTTGAGGTTCAAGTCGGACGCCGTCCCGCCGCCGGCGCTGCCGGCGGATCCCGATACGTTCAAGAGCGCGATCTCGAAATGCGACAAGGATGGTCGCATCTACGATCCCCGCAAGGGGCTGGGCGGCTATTACCGCTACGGGCCGCGCAAGCTGGTGCAGCTTTGCAATCCCCAATACAAGAAGAAGGAAGACGACGAAGTCCTGATCGAGCGGCCGAAGATCCACGAAACCGTGTTCCGCCGAATTGACAATCGCGCTCACGCCTACGCGCCGATCGGCCTGCCGCCGACCTACGACGTGGTCAGGGATACCGGCGAGATCGTCACGCCGGATCGGTATGGCTTCGAGACCGACAAGGAAGCCAAGGCCCGGGCGGATAGCCAGGAACATGTCTGGAACGATATCTGGAAGCGCCGCATCGTGTATTTCGCGACGGTCGCGGCCACGCTGTGGCTGCTGGCGTTTCCCCTGCTGCGCTCGGCGCCCCGATCCGACGAGTATGTCAGTCCTATCCGCTGGGTATCCGATATCATCCGCGTCGTCGGCAGCTTCCTGCCCGCATTTACCGAGACCTGGATCAACGGATACGCACGCAGCCCCTTCCAGTTCCTGGCGCTGTTGCTGTTGGTGGCGGTGCTGATCTGGTTCGGGACCAAGATCGCGTCGCGGATATCCGACCGCATGGGTGCGATCTGGCGGGGAGTTCCGGCGGTGACGCCGGGTCTGCCGAACAACTGGATCTACCGGCTCCGCAGCCACCCGCGCTACATCGCGCTGCATCAGGGCTTGAAGCTCAGATGGGCCCCGGCTTTCTTTGCGGCGTTGTTCGTGTATCTCGGGGTCACCTTTGGGAGCCACCTGCTCTACAATGTTCAGGACGTTGCGGGATTTACCTGCAACGAAGACGGCGGGGCAACGGGCCTCGGCAGGGGTGAGGTTCGCGCGGTTGACTTCGTCGCCCTTGACCTCTGCAACAAGACCGCGATTTCCGTCGAGGCGGGTGCGAGATATCACGTCGAGGTCAAGGCGACCTCGGAGTGGAGCGATGGCGGCATCCCGACGCAACTCGGAGGATTCTACACCACGGACGCACCGGCCTGGTATCAGCGCGCGCTACTGATGCTCGCCGTTCCACTCCGCCGCGAATTGACGCGCCCGTGGTTTCGGCTGGTGCTTCGCTACGGCGCGACCGGTGGTGAGGAAGTATTCCTCGATCCGGATCCCGAGGATGGAACGATCGAAACCGTCATCCGGCCGACGCGCAAGGGCGAGTTGTTCATCTTCGTCAACGACGCGGTGATCGGCATTCCCGGGCTTTACGATGTCTTCTATCGGAACAACGAAGGCACCGGAAAACTGACGGTGACGCGGAGATGATGCCTGCCCACTGAACGTCATGCATCAGGGGCGGCCGCGCTGCAGTGGGACGTTGCCGCAATGCAGCGTGATGCAGAGGGCTTCAGGCTGACCCGACCGAGTAAGATGTCGTTCAATTTGCGTTCGCCAGACAATCGACGCAACGGACCCTTCTCACCCGCGGAGGATGTGCTAGCATTCCGCCGTCTGACCCACCTCGCAGACGCAAAAGTTCGTCTCTCGAAACGTTCAAGACAAACAAAATAAAACACGCGCAGCCGCATCGGCTGTTTAGGGGAGTGACGCGATGAAATCGGCCTTCAATCGATCCATTCTTGCGCTCGCGACGATTGCCCTTGTTGCGGGGGCCAGTCCGGCCGGCGCGCAGCAGAAGCCACTGAAGAAATACGATTCCGGCACCAAGGACTTCTGGTCCAATCCGCCGCCCGACTGGTTCCTCGGCGACGAGATCGAAGCCCAGAGGGGACAGGCGCCGCCGTCGGGACCGCCGACCGGCGCGTCGGACGCCGAACTCGCGGCGATGATGAAGAAGATAAAGCTGCCGGCGGGCTTCAAGATCGAAGTCTACGCCTCCGGCGTGCTGTCGGCGCGGCAGATGGCCTGGGGCGACAAGGGCACGCTGTTCGTCGGCTCGTTCGGCGTCGGCAACGTCTATGCCATCAAGGACAATGGCGGCAAGAAGGAGGTCAAGACCGTCCTCAAGGGCATGAAGATGCCGACCGGCATCGCGTTTCTCGACGGCGCGCTCTACGTCGTCGATATCGACAAGCTGATCCGGTACGACAACGCCGAAGCCAATCTCGACAATCTCGGCGCCGGCAAGGTGGTCTATGACGACATGCCGCCCTATATCCCGCACGGCTGGAAATACATCGCGGTCGACAAGGAAGGCTGGTTCTATCTGCCGTTCGGCCCGCCCTTCAACATCGGGCTGCCGCCGACCAGCCTGTCGCAGATCCGCCGCGTCGATCCCAAGACCGGCAACGCCGAACTGGTGGCGCTCGGCGTCCGCAACAGCGTCGGCGGCGACGTCGATCCGCGCAGCGGCAAATACTGGTTCACCGAGAACGCCCGCGACTGGATCAGCGACGAGGCCCCGAGCGACAAGCTCAACATGATCTCGAAGCTCGGCGAGCATTTCGGCTATCCCTATTGCCACCAGGGCGACATGCCGGATCCGAAGTTCGCGATGGGTCACAAATGTTCGGAGTTTACGCCGCCGGTGCTCAACCTCGGCGCCCATGTGGCTCCGCTCGGCATGAAGTTCTACACCGGCGACCAGTTTCCCGCCGAGTACAAGAACAACATCTTCATCGCCGAACACGGCTCCTGGAACCGGGCCAAATACCAGGGCGCGCGGATCAAGCGGGTGATCGTCGGGCCCGACGGCAAGAACGCCAAGGAAGAGATATTCGCCTCGGGCTGGCTCGAGGGCGACACGAACTATCTCGGCCGCCCGGCCGATGTCGTTCTGGCAAAGGACGGCTCGTTGCTCGTTGCGGATGACTGGGCCGGTGCGATCTATCGCATCAGCTACAGCAAGCCGTAACGGCGGAAAAGCCCAGGGCTGCGGTCTCCCGGGAACGGGTGGCCGCAGCTTTTTGTTGGTGACAATCGTCATTCCGGACCGCGAGTGTAACGAGCGGATCCGGAATCTGGAGATTACCAGCGCGAGATTCCCCGATGTGCGATTGCACATCGGAGGTTCGCGCTGGCGCGCGCCCCGGAATGACGAGCCGGGATTTTGGGACTGCGATCATGCACAAGTTCAAACTGCCGATAGCCTGCGTTATTGCCTTTGCATCGACCGGTATCGCAACCCACGCCGCCGACGTCGCCGCCGGCAAGCAGAAGGCCGAAATCTGCATCGCCTGTCATGGCGAAGCCGGCATCTCGCAGATCGAGAACATGCCCTCGCTGGCCGGCCAGCCCGACCAGTTCATTCAGTGGCAGCTGGTGTTCTTTCGCGCCGGCACCCGCAAGAACGAGCAGATGCAGCCGGTCGTCGATCAGCTCAGCAACGAGGATATCCGCAATCTCGGCGCCTATTTCGCCTCGCTGGCACCGCCGAAAGCGAAGCCGGACGACAACCCGGATCTGTCCGCCAAGGGCGCGCAGGCCGCCGCGGGCCGCCGCTGCACCGCTTGCCACACCGACAATTATGCCGGGACCAAGGCCATTCCCCGCGTCGCCGGCCAGCGCAAGGACTATCTTGCGAAGGCGCTGCGCGACTACAAGTCCGGCGTGCGATCCGGCGGCGGCATGGCGGCGATGGCGAGCGTCGCCTTCGCCCTCAGCGAGGAGGAAATCGAGGCGCTGGCGCATTACCTCGCGCATTTGTAGCTGACGTCCCCGCGAACGCGGGGCCCCCATACGCCGCGGCCACTCGAAGTGTGCGAACGTCCCGCTCAATAACCGCGCCCTGTGGTTATGGGTCCCTTGCGTTCGCAAGGATGACGGAACGACTACCCCCGCTGCTTTTCATACGCCTTCAGATGCGTATAGGCGATGCGCAGCCGCGGCACCGGCACTTTGGCGGCGTCGCCGCGCGCGATCAGGTCGCCGATCACATGGTCGGCTTCGACCGCAGCGCCCGCCTTGATGTCGCGGAACATCGACGCGGTCATCTGCGAACCCTCCGTGGTCAGCAGGCCCTTGGTGCGCTGGAAGAACGGGCCGCTCGGCGCATGGCCCTCGGCTGTCGCCACCGCGCTGCATTCATCCAGCATGCCGAGGATGAAATCCTTGCCGCCCGGCACCGCCAGGATATTCCCGACCGCGGTGCGCATCAGGCAGGTCGAGGCCGCCAGCGAGGCCAGGAACACCCATTTTTCCCACATCTCCTGCACGATGTTCTCGCTGGCGACGGAGCCGAGCTTGCCGCGCGCCATCACTTCGGCGATGGCGCGCACCCGGTACGAAAGCCCGCCGTCGCGTTCGCCGAAATTGAGCGACTGCATCGGTGCCAGCTGCACCACCTCGCGCGCCTCGTTGAGGGTGGCGGCGATCGCGCAGAGGCCGCCGAGCACGCGTTCGCGCCCGAACTTCCGGTCGAGCACATCCAGATGCAGCATGCCGTTGAGCAGCGGGATGATCGAGGTCTGCGGGCCGACCGCCGGGGCAAACGAGGTGATGGCGTCGTCGAGATCGAATGCCTTGCAGCTCAGCAATACGACGTCGAATTTTTCGGTGAGCCTGTCGGCCTGCACCGTCGGCGGATTTTTCAGGGTCACGTCGCCGTTCGGACTCCGGATTACCAGGCCGGCGCCGGCGAGCTCCGCGGCGCGGCGCGGGCGCACCAGGAACGTCACGTCGCAGCCGGCCTCCAGCATCCTGCCGCCGAAATATCCGCCGATGGCGCCGGCGCCGACCACGAGAATGCGCATGTGCCTGGGTCCTTTTTTTGTTGTTGTGCGAGAGCGACTGGCGCCGGATCTTGGATGATCTTTAACATTTCACCTGGCGTGCGCCAATCTCCCGCTCAACCCTCCGCCCGATCGGAGAACGCTAGCCTGACGATGTGATCGCGGATGTCGCCGGGCCAGCCGGCTATGAGCGCGACGAACCGCCGTCGATCATCGCCGAACAATGCCCGCGAGGCTTCCTCGAAGCCCGGCAGATTGCCCGCCATGGCGGACATGAAATGATAGGCGGCGTCTCTCGCCGCGCGGCTGCGATTGAGATCGCCGCTGGAGCGTCGCGCCGCTTCCACCAGCTTTCGCAGCGCCACCGATGCACCGCCGGGCTGTGCCCCCAGCCATTCCCAATGCCGGGGCAACAGCGTCACCTCGCGGGCCACGACCCCGAGCCTCGGCCGCCCGCGCCCGCGCGGCTCCGGCACAGACGGGTCTTCGGCCGACAATTGCGGATGCGAAGCGGGCTGCGGCAACCGGGCAATGATGTCGCGTTCGCTGCCCCGCAGATCCAGATCGAGGGGGCGGCCGTCGGCATCGTTGAAGATGAGGATGGTGCTCTCGGCGGCGCTCCCGGAGGCCCTCATGACGGCCAACGCGACCTCGGCCAGCGGACCGGAGGCCAGTCGCTCCTGCCCAATGAACGCGGTAACGCATGCGGGGGCGGCTTGAATCATTGGAAAACCTCGCTTTTTGACGGATTCAATTTACCCGGATAAATTACGATGTCAATATCACCCGGGTCTTATTGAATCGCCAAGTTCACAGCCCAACAGGTCCAATCGCCAACCCGCCGGCCGGCTGCTACGAAATCGATCGATCCCCTAAACGCACCGCCCCCGAGGAAACGCCATGCTCACCGTCCATCACCTCAACAATTCCCGCTCCCAGCGCGTGCTGTGGCTGCTGGAGGAACTCGGCGTTCCCTATGAAATCGTCCGCTATCAGCGTCAGCCGGACATGCGGGCGCCGGCGGAACTGCGCGCGGTGCATCCGCTCGGCAAATCGCCCGTCATCACCGACAACGGCAACACCGTCGCGGAGTCGGGTGCGATTGCCGAATACATCATCGACAGTTACGGCGAGGGCCGCCTGGTGCCGCCGCCCAAAACGCCCGAGCGGCTGCGCTATACCTATTGGCTGCACTACGCCGAGGGATCGGCGATGCCGCCGCTGCTGTTGAAGCTGCTGTTCACGCTGATGCCTAAGCGCGCGCCGGCCCTGCTGCGCCCGCTGGTGCGCAAGGTCTGCAACCAGGCGCTGACCGCGTTGGTCAATCCACAGCTCAAGCAGCACATGGCATGGTGGGAAAGCGAGCTCGGCAAAAGCGAGTGGTTTGCCGGCAATGAATTTTCCGCCGCCGACATCCAGATGAGTTTTCCGCTGGAGGCTGCCGCCGCGCGCGGCGGGCTCGAGCAGGGCCACCCCAAAGCCATGGCCTTTCTCGACCGCATTCACGCCCGTCCGGCCTACAAGCGGGCGCTGGAAAAGGGCGGTCCGTACACGATTGGACGGGGATAGTCTTTCCCCTCCCACCACACGCCCTTGCGTGGTGGGAGTGGAGAAGAGAAAGCGCGAGCTATCAGGCGGCGCGGATCTTGCCGAGGAAGCCGTTCACATTGGCCCGCAGTTTGTCCGACTGGCGGCTGAGATCGTCGGCGGCGGAAAGCACTTCCGTGGCCGCATTGCCGGTCTCTTCGACGGCCTCGTTGACGCCGGCGATATTGGTCGCCACGCCGCTGGTGCCTTGCGCCACCAGCTGGATGTTGTTGGAGATATCCCGGGTCGCGGCTCCCTGCTGCTCCACCGCCGCGGCAATCGCCGACGCGATCTCGTTCATCTTGCGGATGGTGCCGCCGATCGCCTTGATGGCCTCGACCGCGTTGCCGGTCTCGCCCTGAATGGCGGCGATCTGCGTCGAGATATCCTCGGTAGCCTTGGCGGTCTGATTGGCCAGCGCCTTGACCTCGCTCGCCACCACGGCAAAGCCCCGGCCGGCTTCACCGGCCCGGGCGGCTTCGATGGTCGCGTTGAGCGCAAGCAAATTGGTCTGGGACGCGATGTTCTGAATCAGCGAGACCACGTCGCCGATCTTCTGCGCCGTCTCGGCCAGGCCCTGGATGGTGGCGTTGGTGCGCTCGGCCTCGATCACCGCTGTGGAGGCGAATTCGGCCGACTGCGTCACCTGGCGCGAGATCTCGTTGGTCGAAGCGTGCAACTGCTCGGTCGCGGCAGCCACGGTCGACACGTTGGTCGATGCCTGATCCGAAGCGACGGCAACGGCGGTGGCCTGCCGGCCGGTTTCCACGGCGGTCGCCGACATGCTCCCCGCGGTCGCGTGCATCTCCGCCGAGGCGGAACTCAGAGTGTCCAGTGCCTCGCAAACCTGCTCGTCAAAAACGGCAATGTATCCTTCGACGGCAAGCTGCCGCTTCTGCTTCTGCTCCTGCTGCACGCGCTGTTCGGTCTCAAGACGGCGCGCGGTGATCGCATTCTCCTTGAATACCTGCAGGGACCGGGCGAGCCCGCCGACCTCATCGGCACGGTCGGCGCCCTCGATCTGGATGTCGAGATCGCCGTTGGCGAGCTTCGTCATCTCGCCTGTCATCGAGGCGAGTGGCCGGGAAATCTGATAGAGCGCGATCCAGCCGAGCACGCCGAAGGCGCAGATCAATCCGGCCGCCGCGCCGATGACGAGCCACGTCCTGGTTTGCGCGGCCATCGCCACGCTGGCGTCGCGCGCCTCGCGCATTTTCTCCACGTTCATGGCGATCAGCTTGCTGACCGCGCCGATGGCGACTTGGCGATGCTTGGCGGCCACGCCGCGTGAAAGCTCGAAAGCTTCCTTATCCTTGCCGGCGAGCGCGAGTTGGAAAACCTGGGCGCTCGCATCACGCCGTCCGGTGACGGCGGTGCGGAAGGTCTCGATCAGGGCGCGCTGTTCTGCTTCCTGGGTGATGGCCTCAAACCGGGTGATGGCGTCGAGGGTTGCGCCAGTCGCCTTGTCGTAAAGCGCGATATGGCCGTTTGCCACCTTTTCCTCGTCGCTGAGAATCACGTTCTTTTCGCTGATGGCGGCATTGTTGAAGGCGCTTTCGGCCTGCAGCGCGAGCTGGACCCGGGTGGCGTTTCCATCCACCAGCGCCGCCGCCGTGTCCGACAGCTGCGTTACCGCCAGCGACGCATAGAGCACGATCCCGATCGAGACGACGGCGACGATGGTCGCGGGAACGGCAATCTTGGCGAGAATGGCGATATTACGGAATCCCAAAAGCACGGCGGTTCTCCAACGTTCAGAAAACCGAGAATTAGAATGAAGACGTTAAGAACCTGCCGGTTGGGAGCACCGTAGTATTCCGGGTATCCTCTCGATCAGTCAGCGCGGGGTCGCGGCGATCACTTCGCGGACCAGGCGGGCAAAGCCGCTCATGTCGCCGGTGGGGTCGACGGAGTCGCCGAGCCGGACGATCACAAGGTTCTGCGTTGGCAGGATGACCACGCGTTGACCAAGATCGCCGGAGGCAAAGAACGCGTCGCGGGGAATTCCGAGCCCGACGCGGGCCCTGGCGTTCGGGTGTTCGCTGCGATTGGTCCAGAAGCCGGCGCCATAGTCGGTATCGAGGGTGGCGGCGGCCGACAGGGCCACCCAGTCCGCGTGCAGCAGGCGTCGGCCGCCGATCATGCCGTCGTTGAGATAGAGCAATCCGAAACGCGCCCAGTCCCGGGCGCTCGCGAGCATGTAGGCCGTTCCCTGCAGCGTGCCCGAGCCATCGAATTCCAGCGTTACGTTGCGCATCCCGAGCGGGTTGAACAATTCGCGCCACGCGAAGGCGAGCGTCTGCTCGGGGCCGCCGACCGAGTCGCGGATGATCCGGGCCAGCAGCTGCGTGGTGGCGCTGCTGTAGGCCCATCGCGTTCCCGGCGGAGCGATCAAGAGGGCCTTCGCCGCGAAGCCGGCCATGTCGCGCTGCAGATACACCATCTGGCTGGAAGGATCGAAGCCGGAATTGGTCTCGTCGAGCGCAAGGCCCGTTGTCATCCGCATCAGGTGCTCGACCTCGATCTGGCGGCGCGGATCGGTCGCCCCGCGCCATTCCGGGACCGGCGCCGGGAACGACGGGGTGACGAGGCCCTGCTGCGTCAGGACACCAATCAACGCATTGACGACGGACTTGGTCATGGAGAACCCGAGCAGCGGCGTATCGACGCCGATGCCCGCGGCATAGCGCTCGGCAATCACACGTCCGTCATGCACCACCACGACCGCCTTGGTCCGTCGAAACGGCGGCGCGGCGGGCTCCTCGAAGGCGCGATCGAGCGCCGCCTTCAGGCGGGGATCGGTCGGCTCGACGATGGCGGCGCCGGCAATCTCCGGCAGCAGCGGGGGATTCTTTGGTATCTTCAATGCGGCGATGTCGCTCCTGAGCAGATAGGGCGGTTCCGAATCATGCAGGAGCACGCAGCCGAATCCCTCGTGAAATGCCGCGCGGCTGCCGAACAACCCCGCCACCGACGCCTCGACGGTGTCGCGTTTCCGATCGAGCTGATAGGTCAACACCGAACGCAGCAGACGAATGCCGCCGCGGTCGATGGTCTCCGCGAACACCGTGGCCGGATCGAGCCCGGAGACGAAACTTTTCGAGCAGACGTTATGCGCGACGACGCCGGTGGCGACGCGGATGGCGCGGTCGGGACGAAACATCACGAGCGCCGCCGCGACCGTGGCCAGCACCAGCGCGCCGGCCACAACGCCGACAACGAGCTTCCGCCAAGCCACGCGTTCCTCCCCGCGACCGGATCAGTGCGTCTTCCGGGCTTCGCCCACGGAGGGTAGCGCCCTCACGCTGACGCCGGGCGGCGGCAAATCGTCGTCGGGTACGAAGAAATCCGACATCAGCGGCACCGACGCGTCGACCCGGTAATGCTCGAAGTCGCGCACGCCGCTTTCATACAGCACCTTGTCGTCGATGCAGAACTGCCCGGTGAACGCGCGCGACGGTTTGGTGAAAATGACATGGGCGGCGTCGCCCATGATCTCGGGGGTGCGGCTGGCGCGCATCATGGCGTCGCCACCGAGGAGATTGCCGACCGCGGCGGTGGCGATGGTGGTGCGCGGCCACAGCGCGTTGACCGCCACGCCCGCCGATCTCAGTTCGCCGGCGAGGCCCAGTACGCACATGCTCATGCCGAACTTCGCCATGGTGTAGGCGGTGGAATGCTCGAACCATTTCGTCTGCATGTCGAGCGGCGGCGACAGCATCAGGATGTGCGGATTCCCGGCCTTCTTCAGATGCGGGATGGCGTATTTCGACACCATGAAGGTGCCGCGGGTGTTGATACCCATCATCAGGTCGAACCGCTTCATGTCGGTGCCTTGCGAATTGGTCAGGCTGATGGCGCTGGCATTGTTGACGCAGATGTCGATGCCGCCGAATTCGGCGACGGTCTGGTCGATTGCCGCGATTACCTGGGCTTCGTCGCGGATATCGCACAGGACCGGAAGCGCCTTGCCGCCGGCGGCGCGGACCTCGTCGGCGGCGGTGTAGATGGTGCCCTTCAGTCGCGGATGCGGCTCCGCGGTCTTGGCGGCGATCGCGACATTGGCGCCGTCGCGCGCGGCGCGCAACGCGATCGCCAGCCCGATACCGCGGCTGCCGCCGGATACGAACAGCGTCTTGCCCTTCAGTGACGTCATGCTTCTCTCCTGTGACGGTCTTACTGCCCTGCGGCTTCCGCGCCACGGGTACGCGGATCGGGGGTGCCGAGCAATCCGTGCGGCGTGACGGCGATCGAATTGGCCGAGGTCTGGCCGAGCGGCTCGAGCACCTGATGCCCCCTCGACCGCAGCCCGGCCAGGGCGTCGTCGTCAAAACCGCGTTCGATCCGCACCACGTCCGGCAGCCATTGGTGATGCAGGCGCGGCGCCGCCACCGCGGTTGCGACGTCCATTTTGTAATCCAGCACGTTGACGATGACCTGCAGCACCGTCGAGATGATGCGGCTGCCGCCGGGCGAGCCCGTCACCAGCACCGGTCTGCCGTCCTTCAGCACGATGGTCGGCGTCATCGACGACAGCGGCCGCTTGCCGGGACCCGGCAAATTGGCTTCGAATCCGACCAGGCCGAAGGCGTTGGAGGCGCCGGGCGCCGCGGTGAAATCGTCGAGTTCGTTGTTGAGCAGCACCCCGGTGCCGTCGGCAATCAGGCCGACGCCATAGGGAAAATTCAGCGTATAGGTGTTGCTGACGGCGTTGCCGCGGCTGTCCACCACCGAATAATGCGTGGTGTTGCTGCTTTCGCGCGGTGGTGGCGGCGGCGTCGCCGACAGCGCATCGGTCCACGGCGTGGCGCGGTCGGGATCGATGCTGGCGCGCTGCTTGGCGGCATATTCCTTCGACATCAGCGTCGCCACCGGCGCGCTGATGAAATCGGGATCGCCGAGATAGCGCGCGCGATCGGCATAGGCGCGCTTCATCGCCTCGATCATGACATGCAGCGAGGGTGCGGCGCCCTGCTTCATGTCGGGCAGCGGAAATCCCTCGAGGATGTTGAGCGTCTCCAGCAGCACGACGCCGCCCGACGACGGCGGTGGCATCGAGATGATCTCGTAGCCGCGGTAGCTGCCGCGCACCGGCGCGCGAATCACGGGCTGATAGGAATTGAGATCGCCCGCCGTCATGATGCCGCCGGCGTCGCGAACGGCGGCCGCGAGTTTTTCCGCGACCGGCCCCTGGTAAAATCCGCGGGCGCCCTGCGCAGCGATGGCCATGAGCGTCGCCGCCAGATCGGTCTGCACCAGGGTGTCGCCTTCCCGCAGCGAGCTGCCGTCGGCGCGGGAGAATATCTTCGCCGAGGCCGGCCAGCGCGAAAGCCGCCGCGCGATACCGGGCAGCGTGTCGGCCATGTCGTCGGCAATGACAAAGCCGTCGCGTGCGAGTTCGATGGAAGGCTGGAGCAGGTCCGCCAGCGTGAACTGGCCGGAGCCGTACTTTTCCAGCGCCAGGGCCAGGCCGGCGACGGTGCCGGGCACCCCGATGCTGAGCGCCGAATCGCGCGACCTGGCGATGTCGGGCTTGCCGTCGGCGCCGAGGAACATGTCGCGCGTGGCCGCGGCCGGCGCGGTCTCGCGATAGTCGATGGCGATGGCCTCGCGGCGCTCCGCCGAATGGATGACCATGAAGCCGCCGCCGCCGATGTTGCCGGCGCGCGGATAGGTGACCGCCAGCGCAAACCCGGTCGCGACCGCGGCGTCGACCGCGTTGCCGCCCTGCCGCAGGATATCGGCGCCGATCCGCGCGCCGATTTTCTCCTGTGCCACCACCATGCCATGCTCGGCGGAAACGGCGTGACCCGCGCCGGCGGGAATGTATTCGCGGCGCTCCTGCGCGGCAGCCGGCAGCCCCAATGCGACAACCAGTGCGATTGCGGCGAACAGGCTGCGCCGTTCGGCTGTGAACGAAACCATCAAACCATCCATTTTGGACCGGGGATCAGCGAAATGACGCAGTCTCTTGCCGCCCCGAATGCTATATGAATTCCAGCGCGAAGGGCAAAACGCCTCTTCGTGATTCGGCAGAAGATCTCGAGCATGACCATCATTGCCCCGGCGGCGAGCATTGCGGATATCAAGGTCTATCCGCGCCGCGCCGCCGTCGTCAGCTGGATCTTCTTCGACTGGGCCGCGCAGCCCTACTTCACCCTGATCACCACCTTCGTGTTCGCGCCTTATTTCGCCACCCATGTGGCCTCCAACCCCGCCAGCGGGCAGGCGATGTGGGGCTTTGCGACCGCGGCGGCGGGGCTGGTGATCGCGCTGTTGTCGCCGGTGTTGGGCGCGATCGCGGACGCCAGCGGCCGGCGCAAGCCGTGGATCGCCGCCTTCGGCGCGCTGCTGGTGATCGGCTCCTCGATGATGTGGTTCGGCAAGCCCGGCGACCCCAGTGTGATTCCGGCGCTCTTGCTCGCCTTCGGCATCGCCACCATCGGCGTCGAATTCGCGATGGTCTTCAACAATGCGATGATGCCGTCGCTGGTGCCGCCGTCCAAGATCGGCCGATTGTCGGGCACCGGCTGGGCCACCGGGTATGTCGGCGGCATCGTCAGCCTGATCCTGGTGCTCGGATTTCTGGCGGCGGATCCGGTTACAGGGCGCACGCTGTTCGGATTCGCGCCGTTGTTCGGTCTCGATCCGGTGACGCATCAGGGCGCCCGCATCACCGGCCCGCTCACCGCGATCTGGTTCATCATCTTCGTGACGCCGATGTTCCTGCTGACGCCGGACTATCCGGCGAAGCTGCCGGTGCGCGTCGCGCTGCGCAAGGGCCTGACCGAACTGAAGGGCACGCTGTCCGAACTGCCGAAGCGCAAGTCGATGGCGGCGTTTCTGCTCGCCAACATGATCTATACCGACGGGCTGGTGTCGCTGTTCGCGTTCGGCGGCATCTACGCCGCCGGCACCTTCGGCTGGCACACCATCCAGATCGGCACGTTCGGGATCCTGCTCGCGGTCGCCGGCACGTTCGGAGCATGGCTCGGCGGCAAGCTCGACGACACGCTCGGGCCGAAGCGGGTCATCGCCGGCAGCACCATAGTGCTGCTGTCGTCGATCATCGGCATCCTGCTGGTCGACAAGGACTCGATCTTCTTCGTCAAGGTGGCGCCGCCGGTGCCGGGCGGCGCGCTGTTTGCCGGCGCCGCGGAGCGCGCCTATCTGCTGCTCGGCTGCCTGATCGGCATGGCCGGCGGCCCGCTGCAGGCGGCGTCGCGCTCGCTGCTGGTCCGCATGGCGCCGAAAGACCGCGTCGCGCAATATTTCGGACTGTTCGCGCTGACCGGAAAGGTCACGTCCTTTGTCGGCCCGTTACTGGTCGGCGCGGTCACCGCGATTACGGCCAGCCAGAAAGCCGGCATGGCGGTGCTGGTGATTTTCTTCGTCGGCGGCCTGGCGCTGCTGTCGCGGGTCAGGGAAGAATAGCCGTCATTCCGGGGCGCGCGTCAGCGCGAACCGGAATCTCGCGCGACAATCTCCAGATTCCGGGTTCATCGTGGAGCCTGTCATCGGGCGGCGCAGGCGCCGACCCGTTGGCGATGACCCGGAATGACAACCCATTCAATGCCGGAAATGCCGGACGCCGGTGAACACCATGGCGATGCCGGCATCGTCGGCGGCCTTGATGACTTCATCGTCGCGGATCGATCCGCCGGGCTGGATCACCGCGGTGGCGCCGGCCTCGATCGCCACCAGCAGTCCGTCGGCGAACGGAAAGAACGCGTCCGAGGCGACCACCGAGCCCCTGGTCATCGGCGCCGCCAGCTTCAATTCGTCGGCGGCATCCTGCGCCTTGCGCGCGGCGATGCGGGCGGAATCCACCCGGCTCATCTGGCCGGCGCCGATGCCGACGGTGGCGAGATCCCTGGCATAGACGATGGTATTGGACTTGACGTGCTTGGCGACGCGGAATGCGAATTTCAGGTCGCGCATTTCGGCGTCGGTCGGCGCGCGCCGGGTCACGACCTTCAGCGTCATGCCGTCGACCACGGCGTTGTCGCGGCTCTGCACCAGCAAGCCGCCGGCGACGGTTTTCGCGGTCAGGCCCACCGTGCGCGGATCGGGCAGCGCGCCCGCCAGCAACAGCCGCAGGTTCTTCTTGGTGGCGACGATGGCGATGGCTTCTTCGGTGGCGTCCGGCGCGATGATCACCTCGGTGAAGATTTCGGTGATGGCGCGCGCGGCGTCGGCATCGAGCGTGCGGTTCAGCGCGACAATGCCGCCGAAGGCCGACGTCGAATCGCAGGCCAGCGCCTTTCTGTAGGCGCTGACGAGGTCGGCGCCCTCGGCGACGCCGCAGGGATTGGCGTGCTTGACGATGACGACGGCCGCGGTGCGGGTGGCGTCGAACTCGCCGAGGCATTCATAGGCGGCGTCGGTGTCGTTGATGTTGTTGTAGGACAGTTCCTTGCCCTGCAACTGCCGCGCGGTGGCGACCCCGGGGCGCCTGTCGGGGGTGCGGTAGAACGCGGCCGTCTGGTGTGGGTTCTCGCCGTAGCGCAGCGCCTGGATCAATCGGCCGCCGACGGCGCGAAAATCCGGCGCGTCGGTCCTGAGCTCGGCCGCGAACCAGTTCGAGATCGCCGCATCATAGGCGGCGGTGCGGGCATAGGCCTTGGCGGCGAGCCGGCGGCGCAGGCTCAGCGTGGTCGCGCCCTGGTTGGCGGCGAGTTCGTCGAGCACCGCCTGGTAATCCTGCGCTTCCACCACCACGGCGACGTCGTCGTGGTTCTTCGCCGCGGCGCGGATCATAGCGGGGCCGCCGATATCGATGTTCTCGATGCACTCCTCGTAGCCGGCGCCCCTGTCGACGGTGGCCTCGAACGGATAGAGGTTGACCACCAGCAGGTCGATCGGCGCGATGCCATGCGCCTTCATCGCATCCGCATGCTCGGCATTGTGGCGGATCGCCAGCAATCCGCCATGCACGTTCGGGTGCAGCGTCTTGACCCGGCCGTCCATCATTTCCGGAAAGCCCGTCAGCTCCGAAACGTCCCTCACCGCGAGGCCCGCAGCCGCGATCGCCTTCGCCGTGCCCCCGGTCGAGACCAGTTCGATGCCATGGCCGGCCAGCGCGCGGGCGAATTCGATCAGCCCGGTCTTGTCGGAAACGGACAATAAAGCGCGGGTCACGCGGCGCGGATGGTCGGTCATGGGGGAGTTCCTGGCTGGTAAGCCAGCCGGGTAGCATGGTTTTACGGATGGCGAAACCAGCGAGGACCCGGTGTGGAAAACACTCTTGCGCCAGAGGACCAGGGGGCTGGCCGGGTACTCAACGAGACCCCGTCATTGCGAGGAGCGCAGCGACGAGGCAATCCATCGTGCAACGAGGAAGAAGTTGGATTGCTTCGCTTCGCTCGCAATGACGGCGCTTGAGCCTTCCTACAGCGGCAATTCCGGCTCGCGGCGCGCGTTGCGGCGGGCCGTGGTGGCCGAGGCCGAGGTGGTCGATCGCACGAAACTCCAGCGGATCGAGGCCGCGTGGCGGGATTCCTGCCGGATCACGATCTGGGCGGTGCGGCGGGGGCCGTCATTGCCGGCGAGGAACACGCTGTCCTCCAGATCGACCTTGTCGTCGAGCGCCTCGAAGGTCCAGACGTCGCGGTTCGGCAGCACCAGCATGACGCCGCGGGCGTCGGAAAGCCGGCTCGCCTTGACCGCGGGATGCAGGTGAAAGCGCAGCGCGTAATCCGTCTCGGCGCCCTTGATCCGGCCGCCCGGCGCCGGCGACAGCGTATCCTCGCCGTCGAGCCTGGAGCCATCCTGCGCCACCATCAGGACCCGGCGGTGCACCACGCCGAACCGCGCCAGATAGCCGTCATGCGAGGTCGTCAGCAGCACGCCGTTGGCGACCATTTCGCGATAGCTTTCGACATTGGTGGGGCCGCTCACGACGGGCGCGCCGCGCAGCAGCCGTTTCATCGCCGACAGCTCGACGAACTGGCAGGACGAGGTGTCGTGATAGGTCAGGGTGGAGTGCGCGGGGGTGCCGCGCGCGAAGGCGCGCCAGTTGTCGCGGCCGGTCGAGGGCATGCCGCAATTGGTCACGATGCGGCTCAGGCCCGACGACAATTCGAACGACAGGCAACCGGCATGGGCGTCGTGGCTGACGCTCGGCGGCGGCGGCGGGCCGGTGTCCATGATGATGGTCATGGCGCCGGCATCGAGCCGCTGAAAGCCGGTATGCGGCATGTGCGCCATCGGCGCGCCGTGGGTGTCGTCATAGGCCAGCAGCGTCGCCAGCAGGTCGGACGGCGCGCTGCTCATGCCGTTGAACAGCGCAAAGCTGCCGTCGCCATGGCGGAAGAAACGCAGCATCGGCATCATGCGGTCGATCGCGTTCAGCAGCGCCGGCGGCGGCGCGATGTTGCGGGCCGCAAAGGTCTGCCGCAGCGGCAACAGGTCGATCAGCAGTTCGATCAGCGCGCCGGGATTGCGTGAAAAGTGCCCGCCATCGGGCAGGATCTGGCGCTGCAGTTCGTCGGACAGTTTTCGGGTGGCGGTGCGGATATGCCGGGCCTGGTTGGCGAGGCAGAGCGAAGCGTAGCACAGCGCGATCAGCACCTGCAGCCGCGGCACGCCGTCGGGAATGTCGAGCATGGTATAGCGCAGGTAACGGATCTCGCGGGTCAGTCCGCGCAGATAGCGCCGGTAGAATTTGCCGTCGGTATCGCCGAGCACCAGCGGCGCCTGCGACAGCAGCGAGATAACGCGGCGCGCCAGCACGTCGGCGCGGCGGCCGACGCTGCGCTTCTGCGCCGGGTTCGAAATCCAGTCGTCGACCAGCGAACGCGCATTGGCGCGGGTCAGCGCGGTGTCGGCGGCGCGCAGATGACGCAGCCATCCGAAGCCGAGCAGCGCCACTTCCCAGTCTTCCGACGGCGGCTCGAGGTCGAAGATCGAGCGGCCGTGGCAGGTCACGATCTTGCCGGCGAAGACGAAGCGGCCGGCATAGATCTCGGCGGCGCGGGTAGCGTCGGCGGTGCGCAGATCATGCGGGGCGATGATCAGCCGGTCGGTGCGGCCCGGCCACAGCCGCGACACCGCCACCGAGCCGCCGCTGACGCGCGAAATCATGTTCCGCGCGAAGCGGCCCATGATCAGCGTCGAGATTCGTCTGCGTTGAGCGACCGACACGCCTTGCCTTGATCGGGAGAATTAGATGCGAATCCTTTTAGTCCGGAAACGCTGCCAAGACACCACCTTGAAAAGCTGCGAATCAGCGCCGGATTACGAAAATGGGGTGCAAAATCAGGATTTAACCAATCGGGCGGCATAAAAACCGTCGAGACCGCCCAGGCGGGGGTCCTCATGCGGCAAATGGCAGGGCAGGGTGCGTAAATCGCCGTCCGGGCTGAGGATTTCCCCGAGGCCGGCGACCTCGCCGGGGTCGATCGGGGCGCGGCGCATGGCCGGCTCGGCGGCCAAAAGCCCCGAAACGGCCTGCTCGCCTTCCTCCGGCTCCAGCGAGCAGGTGCAATAGACCAGCGTTCCGCCCGGCTTCAGCAGCGCGGTCGCCCGCTGCAGCAACCGCTTCTGCAGCGCCATCAGCGCGCCGATATCGGCTTCCTGGCGCAGCCAGGCCACGTCGGGATGGCGGCGGATGGTTCCGGTCGAGGCGCAGGGGGCGTCGACCAGGATGCCGTCGAAGCCTTCGCTTTTGTCTTCGCCAGGATTTCCGCCCTGCCATTCGGCGGCGTCGGTCACCACGGTTTCGGCCGCCAGCGCCAGCCGGGTCAGATTGTCGCGGAGCCGCGCCATGCGGCCGGGGGAGCGGTCGACCGCCGTGACGATGGCGCCGGCATGGATCAGTTGCGCAGTCTTGCCGCCCGGGGCGGCGCAAAGATCGGCAATGCGCTTGCCTGCGATGTCGCCGAACAGCCGCGCCGGCAAGGCGGCGGCAGCGTCCTGCACCCACCACTGGCCATCGGTGAAACCCGGCAGCATTTTCACCGAGCCCTGCAGCAGCGTGCGCACGCTTCCCGTCGGCAGCGTTTCGCCGTGCAGCCGGGTCGCCCACTGCGCCGCATCGGATTTCACGGTGATGTCGAGCGACGGCTCGTGGCTGAGCGCGACAGCGATTTCCCGCGCAGTGGTCTCGCCATAATGCGCGATCCAGCGCGCCAACAGCCATGGCGGAACGTCCAGCGTCTGCGCCTTGACCTCCTCGATCAGCGCTGGTCCCTCGCGCGCGCAGCGGCGCAGCACCGCATTGACCAGCCCGGCATATTTGGCGGCGCGCCGGTCCGACTGCACCAGCCGCACCGACAGGTCGACCGCGGCGTGGTCGGGAACGTCCATCCAGAGAATCTGGGCAGCCCCGATCAGCAGCGCGCTCTGCGCGCGCGGGGCGTCGGTCGGAATGCCGCGATCCAGCAGCCGCGACAGCACATGGCCAAGCGTGCCGAGCCGCCGCAGGATCGTCGCCACCAGCCGCCGCATCAGGGCGCGGTCGCGATCGGGCAGCGTCTTCAGTCCGGGATGGGCTCCGGCGCCGTCGAGCTGATCGTCGAGGGTCCGCTGCTTGTGCAGCACGCCGTCGAGAATATCCGCCGCGATCCGCCGCGCCGCGAGGCCAGGCACTTCGGACGGCAGGGCGAATCTTTGAGGAGGCATGGAGCGGAATTATCTCGGAGAACGGAAAGGAACGGCGGTTCGACGGGACTCGGCGCATGCCCTCGAAACGACAGCACCTCTGACATGCGAATATGCCAAATATAAGAATCGCCTTCATGATTTCACAGTTCGGGTGTGAGCTTTAATCTCTAAATCTTGAACCGAGCGGGGGGACCGAGCCGATGGCTGGAAATGCCGACACCACCGACGGGCCGCCGCCTGCGACCGCCGCATCATCGGGGCAACGCAAGCCGCTGCCGCCGGCGGCCCAGCGCGCGCTGGCCGAGGCCGAAGCGCGCCGGCAAGCCGCCGCAGCCGACGCCAGGCCCGCGCCCAGGGAATTGCAGGGCCCGAAAGGTCCGGAACCGACCCGCTACGGCGACTGGGAGAACAAGGGCATCGCCTCGGATTTTTGATCCGGTAAGGACTTGCCGACTGGCGCCGACTCACCCCTGGTCCGGCAATATGTTCGCGCTTGAAAGATTAAATCGCCGGAGGCGCGCTCCCCCTCAGGGAAAGCCCCGGCGCCGCCGATTTTCGCGGCTGCTGCCCTGGATCTTCATTCTGGGGATGGTGGCCGTGAGTCAGCTGCCGTTGCGGCAATGGCTGAATTGGCCGGTCTCGACCACGTCGCTGTCGCCGCACGAAATCCAGGCGGCGCGCGACGCCGAGACGATCTGGCGGAGTGCCGGAAATCCCGGCGTGCGGCATTCGGTGGACGTTCTCAGGACCATCGATGGCGACACGTTTGAAGCGCGGGTGCATCTGTCGCCCGGGGTCGAGCCGACGACGCGGGTTCGCCTGCGCGGCGTCGATGCGCCGGAACTGAAGGCGGCCTGTGCGGAGGAACTGGAACTGGCCGAAGCCGCCGGCGCGGCCTTGCGCGATCTGCTCGGCGAAGGCGGAGTCACGATCTACAATATCGGCCCCGACAAATATGGCGGCCGCGTCGTCGCCGACGCCGCCACGCGGCGGACGGATAACGTGGCGGCGGCGCTGCTCGCCGCCGGTCATGCGCGTAGCTATGTCCGCGGCCGGCGCGGCGCCTGGTGCTGAGGACGGTCTCACCAACATAGAAGCCGCGCAGCGGATCGGCTTTGCTTCCGTCATTCCGGGGCGATGCGAAGCATCGAACCCGGAATCTCGAGATTCCGGGTTCATCGCTGCGCGATGCCCCGGAATGACGGAGGCCATCGTCAGCGGGTCACGACCACCGTCGTGCCGACGGAAACGCGCTGGTAGAGATCGGTGATATCGGCGTTCAGCATGCGGATGCAGCCATAGGAGACGAAGCCGCCGATCGAGCCCGGCGCGTTGGTGCCGTGGATCGCATATTCGCCGCCCGCCAGCGTCATCGCGGCGACCCCCATCGGATTTTGCGGCGAACCGCCGGGGATGACGTTCGGCATCGACGGCCGGTCGCGCTTGACTTCCGCCGGCGGCGACCACGCCGGATTGGTGTATTTGCCGTCGATCCGTGTGGTGCCGGCCCACTGCTTGCCGGCGCGGCCGACGCCGACGCGATAGGCGACCGCCTTGCCCTGTTCGACGACGAGATAGAGCCGGCGCTCATTGGTCCTGACCACGATCGTGCCCGGTGAGTAATCGCCCCGGAAGCTGACCACGCTGGGCCGCGCCTCGGCCGTGGTCGACAGCAGGGCCCCCGCCCCGATGGTGGCTGCGAGCGCCACCGCAATCCTCAACGACATCAAACTCTCCACTTTGGCTCGGACACCCCTCTGCAGGGCTGCAAAATTTCCGAAAGGCCAGCAAAACGCCGGTTCGCCCACGCATTCTCGCCGCGTGGCCTCACCAACCTGTTTCAAGGCCGGGCCGGGAACCCATTCAATGAGGTCAGAAAAGGAAATGTTGGGAACAAAGTAAATGACATGAAAACAACACCCGGCAGGAAACGTGCGGGCAGGGGCAGTTGGCCACCGGACGATAGTTGAGAGCTGTCACTATCCGTGTCCCGGACGCGGTGCAGCGTGCGTCAAGCTGCTCCGCAGAGCCGGGACCATGGGACCAAGCCGCCCATCGCGAGATGGGCCCCGGGGTCAGCGGCGCACCGCTTAGGCGCAGCGCCGCGTCCGGGAACGGAGCCCCACGCGTGTCCGGTTTTCAGGCCCCCGCGCCCTTCTTGTTCTGCCGGTGCGCCACCAGATCATCCACCACCGCGGGATCGGCCAGCGTCGAGGTATCGCCGAGGCTGCCCGATTCATCCTCGGCGATCTTGCGCAGGATGCGGCGCATGATCTTGCCGGAGCGGGTTTTGGGCAGCCCCGGCGCGAACTGGATCAGATCGGGCGAGGCGATCGGGCCGATGTCCTTGCGCACCCACGCCACCAGCTCCTTGCGCAGATCTTCGCTAGGCTCAATGCCGGTCATCAGCGTCACATAGGCATAGATGCCCTGGCCCTTGATGTCGTGGGGATAGCCGACCACGGCGGCTTCCGAGACCTTGGCGTGCGCCACCAGGGAGCTTTCGACTTCGGCGGTGCCCATGCGGTGGCCGGAGACGTTGATCACGTCGTCGACCCGGCCGGTGATCCAGTAATAGCCGTCGGCATCTCTCCGGCAGCCGTCGCCGGTAAAATACTTGCCCTTGTAGGTGGAGAAATAAGTCTGCTCGAAGCGGGCGTGGTCGCCATAGACCGTGCGCATCTGGCCCGGCCAGGATCGGGCGATGCACAGATTGCCGCTGCATTCGCCCTCCAGCACCTTGCCGTCGGCATCGACGATTTCGGGCACCACGCCGAAGAACGGCTTCGTCGCCGAGCCCGGCTTGAGCCTGGTGGCGCCGGGCAGCGGCGTGATCAGAATGCCGCCGGTCTCGGTCTGCCACCAGGTATCGACGATCGGGCAGCGCTCGTCGCCCACGACGCGGTGATACCACTCCCAGGCTTCCGGATTGATCGGCTCGCCGACGGAGCCCAGCAGCCGAAGGCTCTGGCGCGAGGTTTTCCTGACCGGATCGTCGCCGGCCTGCATCAGCGCCCGGATCGCGGTCGGCGCGGTGTAGAAGATGTTGACCTTGTGCTTGTCGATCACGTTCCAGAACCGGGACATGTCGGGGTAGTTCGGCACGCCCTCGAACATCAGCGTGGTCGCGCCATTGGCCAGCGGGCCCTAGATAATGTAGCTGTGGCCGGTAACCCAGCCGACGTCGGCGGTGCACCAGTAGATGTCGCCGTCGTGGTAGTCGAACACGTATTGATGCGTCATCGACGCGAACACCAGGTAGCCGCCCGAGGTGTGCAGCACCCCCTTGGGCTGGCCGGTCGAGCCCGACGTGTAGAGGATGAACAGCGGATCCTCGGCATGCATCGGTTCGCACGGGCATTCCGTCGTCACCATCTCGGCGGCGTCGTGGTACCAGAAATCCCGCGACGGGTTCATCTCGACCGCCGCACCGGTGCGCTTGACCACGACGACCCAGTCGACGCCGCCGCACTTGTCGATCGCGGCGTCGACATTGGCCTTCAGCGGCACCTTGCGGCCGCCGCGCAGGCCTTCGTCTGCGGTGATGACGATCTTGGACTGGCAGTCGGTGATACGCTGGGCGAGGCTGTCGGGCGAAAAGCCGGCGAACACCACCGAATGGATGGCCCCGATCCGCGCGCAGGCCAGCATGGCGTAGGCGGCTTCCGGAATCATCGGCAGATAGATGGTGACGCGGTCGCCCTTCACGACGTTGCGGGTGCGCAGGATGTTGGCCATCTTGCAGACTTCGTCGTGCAGCTGGCGGTAGGTGATGTGCTTCGACTGCGAGGGGTCGTCGCCCTCCCAGATGATGGCGGTCTGGTCGCCGCGGGTTTCGAGGTGCCGGTCGATGCAGTTCCAGGCAACATTGAGGACGCCGTCCTCGAACCATTTGATCGAGATGTTGCCGGGCGCAAACGACGTGTTCTCGACCTTGTGGAACGGCTTGATCCAGCCGACGCGCTGGGCCTGTTCGGCCCAGAAGGCGTCGGGGTCGCCGACCGAGCGCGCATACATGTCCTGATACCTGGCCTGATCGACGAAGGCGCGCTTGGACCATTCCGCGGATACGTCGTAAATCTTCTCGGACATCGTTACCCCTCCACCCATGCGGCCAGTGACGCGAGCACTGCATGCCGTCTCGTTTGTTGCGCCAATTATGCGTCGGGCCTACCGGCACCCACAAGCGGAAGAAATAGGACCTTAGACGGGGTTCCCCGCCTTGCGCGGCATCAAACCGCCGGCCGATCGGTCCGGCTGGGTTGCCAGCCTGCATCACGTTCGCGTTTGACCGTTAGCCAACAGACCTCTGCATGGCGCCCATTCCGCCTTCAACGGTATTCAGAGACCTACTTGCCCAAGGGCTGGGCTAGCGCTCCCGGGCATTACCTCCTAAATGGCCTCCCCGGGGGCCCGGCCCCCGCCGGAACCAAAGACCGATAATCGGCATTACCGGAAGACCAGTTGGAGCAAGGCGTCTAAAGTCATGATGGATCAGCAGAATTTCGAGGCTGCGCGGCCCGTTTCCGCCGATCCCGCCGTTGAGCTGGCGAAAGCGCTCGGCCAACTGCCCAAAGTCTCCCGCTCCGCCAAGCAGGCATCCACTCCCGTCACGGCAGCCAAAACGGTTGCCAAGACGTCGGTCGAAGACCTCGCCGGGGAGCTTGGCCTCAAGCTCGGCGACCAGAACCAGCTCACCATCCGCCGCGTCAAGCGCGGCAAGAGCTATTCATTCGTCCGTGCCAACGGCACCGCGGTGCGCCACGTCGGCACCATCAAGCGCCTGCATTCGATGGCGGTACCGCCGGCCTATGCCGAGGTCCGCTATTCGCCCGATCCCTCGTCCCATCTGCAGGCGGTGGGACGCGATGCCGCCGGCCGGCTGCAGTACCGCTATCACTCCGACTGGGAAAAGGTCCGAGAACAGCGCAAGGCCCACCGGCTGGCGCGGCTGGTCGGCGCCCTGCCGAAAATCCGCCGCAACGTCTCGATGCACCTTTCCGGCGATACGCCGACCCGCGAATTCGCGCTCTCCGCGGTGATCGAGCTGATCGCGCGCACCGCGATCCGGCCCGGCAACGAATCCTACGCCCGGCTCAACGGCACCCACGGCGCCACCACGCTGCTGAAATCCCATGTCGTGGTCGAGGACGACACTCTCGTGCTGACCTTCACCGCCAAGGGCGGCAAGGCCGTGCGCAAGGAATGCGACGCAGCCAAGCTGGTGCGTGCCATCGGCATCCTGCGCACCGTGCCCGGCAAGCGCATGTTCCAGTATCGCGACGGCTCCGGCACGGTTCGCGCCGTCTCCACCACCACCGTGAACGCGTTCCTGCGCGAGATCGCCGGCATCAGGATTTCGCTGAAGGATTTTCGCACCCTGATGGCCTCGGCCGTGGTGCTGGAATCGCTGTCGCGGATCTCACCGGCCGCCAGCGCCCACGGCCGCAAGAAACAGGTGCTGGACGCGGTGCGCGCCGCCGCCGACGAATTGTCGAACACCCCGGCGATCTGCCGCAAGAGCTACGTCCACGACACCATCGTCACGGCCTTCGAGGACGGCATCCTCGAACGCTTCGCCGCGACCATGAAGGGCTACCGCTCGCAATCGAAGCGCGAGCAGCTGCTGGCACAGGTGGTGGCGACCGCGGCGGCTTGATAGGCTGAATCAACGCAGTCATTCCGGCTTCGATGCTTTGCATCGCCCCGCAATGACCGCGATAAGCCGTAGGGTGGGCAAAGGCGCGCTCTTCGCGCCGTGCCCACCATCTTTCTGAACTGCTGTTTTCAAAATGGTGGGCACGGCGCAAGAGCGCCTTTGTCCACCCTACGCGCTCCGGTAAGTCTCACATCCCGCCCATATTGCAAACGATCTTCCATTCCTCGGCCGTCACCGGCTGCACCGAGAGGCGCGAATATTTCACCAGCGCCATCTCGGTCAGCCGCTTGTCGGCCTTGATCGCGGCCATCGTCACCGGCGTCTTCAGGGGCTTGCCGGCCTTGATGTCGACGCAGACAAACTTTTCGCTTTTGTCGGTGGGATCCGGATAGGCTTCCTTGATGATCTCGGCGATACCGACGATCTCCTTGCCCTCGTTGGAGTGATAGAAGAAAGCGAGGTCGCCCTTCTTCATCTTCACGAGATTCTGTCGCGCGGTAAAATTGCGCACGCCGGTCCAGGCTTCGCCCTTGGCGCCCTTCGCCACCTGCTGGTCCCACGACCAGGTCGAGGGCTCCGATTTCACCAGCCAGTAGTTCATGACGCCCACCATCCATCCGTCATGGCCGGACTTGTTCCGGCCATCCACGTCTTCCACCGACCAATACCAAGACGTGGATGCCCGCGACAAGCGCGGGCATGACGAGGGAGACTATCCCTCTGCCTTGAACGGGCGCGTCAGCAGGCTTTCGATCGCTTCGTCGATCGTCGCCGTGCCGTTCAATATCGCCGCGACTGCCGACGATACCGGCATATCGACATTCTGCGAAGCCGCCAGCTCGATCATGACCGGCGCGGTGAATTCGCCTTCGGCGAGTTTGTCGGACGGCCGCTTCTCGCCGCGTCCGAGCGCTGCACCAAGCGCAAAATTGCGCGACTGCGCGCTGGAGCAGCTCAGGATCAGGTCGCCGAGGCCCGACAGGCCCGCCATGGTTTCGCTGCGCGCGCCGCAGGCGCGGCCAAGCCGCACCAATTCGCTGAAGCCGCGCGTGGTCAGGGCCGCCTGCGCCGAGGCGCCGAGCTTGCGCCCGACCACGATGCCGGCGGCGATCGCCAGCACGTTCTTGGCCGCGCCGCCGATCTCGACGCCGCGGACATCGGAGGTGTGATAGGGCCGGAAGGTCGAAGACCCCAGCGCCTGGGCAAGCTCGGCCGCCAGCGCCTCGTCCTTCGCCGCCAATGTCACCGCGGTGGGAAGCCCGCGGGCGACGTCGTCGGCAAAGCTCGGTCCCGACAGGATCGCGGCAACGGCCGTGGGTGCGGCTTCCGATATCACCTCGGTCATGAATTGATGGGTGCCGCGCTCGATGCCTTTTGCACTCGCGACCACGGGAACGCCGACGGCAAGGTGAGGCGCCAGCGCGGTGACGGCTTCACGCAAATGCTGGGCGGGCGTCGCGATCACGATGATATCGGCCCGCGCGCCATGCGCGATGTCGCTGGTGATGACGACGCGGCTGTCCAGCCGCACGCCGGACAGTTTTGGATTGCTGCGGCTGGCGGCGATTGCGGCCGCGATCTCCGGGTTGCGGGCGTAAAGCACCACTTCGCGTCCGGCCCGCGCCGCGACAGCGGCCAGCGCCGTTCCCCAGGCGCCGGCGCCGATCACGCTTACAGATCTGAAGGACGGCATGGCGGCAGGCCTCGGCTGGAGCTGGATGGGATCAGGTCGGGAAGCCAGTATGGACAGAATCTTCTACTCGCGGCACGTCAGGCGGTACTAAGATACGGTTGTGCTTTCAATGCATGGGGTTGTTTTCGATATTTTATATATTGGCCTGCAGATGGCGCTGCGCCGCGCCCGGGCACCGGATCTCTTGCTTCAGAAACTTGCGCGGGTTTTGCCATATCCGGCGGGCGCCGTGGCATTGGCGTCGAGCAGCCAGCGGGCGCGGGGTGCGGCGTCCATGCTGTCGACCATGCCGAGCGCCAGCCGCTCCGCGCCGGCCCAGGCGATCATCGCGCCATTGTCGGTGCATAGCGCCGGCGGCGGAATGATCAGCGTGGTCTGCGCTTTGGCCGCGACATCCTGCAGCGCGCCGCGGATCGCCTGGTTGGCGGCGACGCCGCCGGCGGCGACCAGCGCGCGCGGCGGGCCGAATCGTTCGTGAAACAGCCGCAGACCGACGCTCAACCGGTCCGCGGTCGATTCCAGCACCGCCGCCTGAAAGCCGGCGCAGAGATCGCGGATGTCCTGTGGCTCCAGCGGCACCAGCCGGCTGGCCTCGTTGCGAACCGCGGTCTTCAATCCCGACAGCGAAAAATTCGCATCGGCGCGTCCGAGCATCGGCCGCGGCAATGCAAACCGTTTGGCATCGCCGCCCACAGCGGCGCGCTCCACCTCCGGCCCGCCCGGATAGGGCAGCGAGAGCATTTTTGCGACTTTATCGAACGCCTCGCCCATGGCGTCGTCGACGGTGGTGCCGAGCCGGACATAATTGCCGACGCCGATCACGGCGACGATCTGGGTGTGGCCGCCGGAGGCGAGAAACAGGCAATAGGGAAACGCCAGCGCGCAGGTCAGCCGCGGCGTTAGTGCGTGAGCCTCGAGATGGTTGACCGCGATCAGCGGCGTATTGTGCACCATCGCGATGGCTTTCGCGGTGGTGAGGCCGACGATCACGCCGCCGATCAGGCCGGGCCCGGCGGCGGCGGCGACCGCCGCAAGCTGCGCGTAGCCGACCCCCGCCTGCTTCATGGCGCTGTCGACGATGCCGTCGAGCAGGTCGACATGGGCGCGCGCCGCGATCTCGGGCACCACGCCGCCGAACCTTGCATGTTCCTCGGTCTGCGAGCGCACAATATTGGACAGAATGCGCCCCGATCCGTCGCCCAGCCGCTCGATCACGGCGGCTGCGGTTTCATCGCAGGTGGTCTCGATCCCCAGCACCAGCATTGACGAGTCGTTACCCAATTTGAGCCCTTGCGCTATCGGCCAAAGCGGCGTTTGCCTATCCTCGCGTAGCACCGCGAGGTCTCGAAGTGCAATCGTCCGCTGTTACCGAACCGATGCCAGGAAACTCGAAACAGAAACACGACGCATGGCTGTTCTCGTTACCCGCCCACATCCCGACGATGAGTCCACTGCCGCCGCACTTCGCGCCCGGGGATTCGAGGCGCTGCTGGCGCCGATGCTGCGGTTCGAGCCGGTTGCGTTCCAGGAGGACCTCGACGCGCGCTACGGCGCGGTGCTCGTCACCAGCGCCAATGCGTTGCGCGGCATCGAACTCAAGAGCCACCGGCTGCTCGAATTGCCGCTGTTTGCGGTCGGCGAGCATACCGCCAGCGCCGCCCGCCGGGCCGGTTTCACCCATGTAATGCCGACCAGTGGCGACGCCGCGGGCCTGCGCGATCTCGTGATGGCAAGGGTGAAGGCGAAGGAACTGAACAAGGCGTCGACGCTGCTTTATCTGGCCGGTGCCGATCTGGCCCGGGATCTCGCCGCCGAACTCGGCGAAAGCGGGCTGCGGGTCGTCACCCACACCACCTACCGGATGGTTGCGGTGGCGAGCCTGCCGCGCGAGGTCTGCGACGCCTTCGCCGCCAGCCGGATCGAGGCGGTGCTGCATTATTCGCGCCGCAGCGCCCGCGCCTTTCTGGATGCGGCGCGGGCGGGAGGCGTCGAAATCTCGGCGTTGTCGATTCCGCAATGTTGCATCTCCACCGCTGTGGCTGCCGTGCTCCGCGAGGCCGGGGCCACGCAGGTCGTGGTGGCGGCAACGCCGGATGAAAATGCCCTGTTGGAGGCGCTTGAGCGTGCTTTGCGGGCCTGATCGCGGTAAGAAGACGATGCCGAATCCCGTACGTTCGCCGCAATTGATGAGGAACCGTCCTGATGGTCGATGACAGGCCTGAAGCTACCGGAGCATCGCCCGAGACCGGCCGCGCCAGGCGCGAGCCGCCCACCATCGACCTCGAGGCGACCGAGGTTTCCGCCGATACCCCGAACGACACCCAAAATGCTGCCGCCGGCGCGGAACCCGACCCGGAACCCGCACCGCCGCGGGCTTCGACCGGCGCAATTTCCGCTGCCATCATTGCTGCGGTTTCCGGAGCCAGTGCCGCCGCGCTGCTGCTTGGCGCCGCCTGGTTCGCGGGTTGGCCGGCGGCGACGGCGCCGACAGTTCCCGCTCCTCAGGTCAATTCCCTGATCAGTTCCGCCGCCGTCGATGATCTTGCCGCTCGCCTCGCCGGTATGGAGTCCAGGCTCAGCCAGCCCGCCGCCGCCGCGCCCGATGCCGCCGCCCCCGCGCGCGCCGAAGCCCTGGAAAAATCGCTGGCCGCGCTGCGCGACGAACTCGCCGCCCAGCGCGCGCAATCGGACAAACTGGCTGCCGCGATCGATGAAGCGAAATCGGCGCCGCGCGAGGCGCCTCCGCCGCCACCGGATCTGTCCGCGATCAACGAACGCATCGCCCAGCTCGAACGCACCGCCCGGGCGCAGGGCGCCGAGATCAGCAAGGAAATCGCCAGGCCAGCCGACGATCTGCTCCTGCGCCGCATCGTGGCCGCCGCCCTGCTCGACGTTCTCGTTCGAACCGGCGATCCCTATCCCGCGGCGATCAGTGCCGCGAAAACTCTGGTACCGAATCCGGATATGTTGAAGCCGCTCGAAGGCTTCGCGGCTTCCGGTGTACCGAGCGCCAACAGCCTGTGCCGCGAATTGCTGACGCTGGTGCCGAAACTGTCGCCGCCGGCGCCGGACACTTCGACGACGGGTTCCGGCATCGTCGACCGGCTGCAGGCGGGTGCCGCTAAACTCGTGCGGATCGAACGCAGCGACGCCACCGGCAGCGATCGCGGCGCGATCGTCGCGCGGGTCACGGCGGCGGCGCTGCGCAACGATTTCGCCGAGGCGCGGCGCGAATTGAAGACGCTGGCGCCGGCCGATCGCGCCGCGGCGCAGGTCTGGCTCGACAAGGCCGATGCCCGCGATGCCGCGCTCGCGGCCTCCCGCCAATTCGCTGCCGATGCGATGGCGACGCTCGCCAAGCCGGTTCAATAAGCCGCTCGATAAGCCAGCCCATAAGCCCCACAGGACCTTCATGTATCGGATCATTCTGTACCTGGTGTTGATAGCGCTCGCAGCGGCCGGAGCGGCATGGGTTGCCGATCAGGGCGGCGATGTCGCGCTGAACTGGGGCGGCTGGCGCGTCCAGACGTCGGTGCCGGTGTTCGCGCTGGCGCTTGGTGTCGCCATGGTCGCGATCATGCTGGTGTGGGCGCTGCTGCGCGGGCTGTGGCATACGCCGGAGCGGCTCAGGCAGCGGCGGCGCGAGCGGCGCCGGGCGCGGGGCCGCCAGGCGATCACGCAAGGACTGCTGGCAATCGGCCACGGCGATTCCACCGCGGCGCGGCGGCATGCCGATGTCGCGCGGCGCGATGCCGGGCACGATCCGCTGACGCTGCTGCTGCACGCGCAATCCGCCCAGCTCGACGGCGACCGCGAAGGCGCGCAGCGCGCCTTCCATGCCATGGCGGAGCGTGAGGACACCCGGCTGCTCGGCCTGCGCGGGCTGTTCATCGAGGCGCAGCGCGCCGACGATCCGGTCGGCGCGGTCGGGATCGCCGAGGAGGCGCTGAAGCTGGCGCCGGGCTCGACCTGGGCCTCGCATGCCTTGCTCGGATTCCGCTGCGCACAGGGCGACTGGAACGGCGCGCTTGTCATCCTCGACAACAATCTCGCCTCCGGGCTGATCGACAAGGCCACCTACCGGCGCCAGCGCGGCGTGCTGCTGACGGCGCGCGCGCTCGATCTGGAGAAGGTCGACCGCGACAAGTCGCGCGACAGCGCCATGGAAGCGATCAAGCTGGCGCCGACGCTGGTGCCGGCCGCGGTGCTGGCGAGCAAGTATCAGACCGAGGCGCATCAGACCCGACGATCGATGCGGATCGTGGAGGCTGCGTGGCTGGCACAGCCGCATCCGGATCTCGCCGATGCCTATGCGCATGTGAAGCTCGGCGATTCCGCGCGACAGCGGCTGGTGCGGATCGAGACGCTGGCGGCGAAAGCCCCCGGCCATATCGAGGGGGCGCTGGCGATCGCGCGCGCCGCGATCGATGCCGCGGAATTCGGACGCGCCCGCGAGGTGCTGGAGCCGTTCACCGCGGCGCCGACCCAGCGGGTGGCGCTGCTGATGGCGGAGATCGAGCGTGTCGAGCATGGCGACAGCGGCCGGGCGCGGGCCTGGACCCTGCGCGCGGTGCGAGCCCAGCACGACCCGGTATGGACCGCGGATGGCTATGTCAGCGATCGCTGGCGCCCGGTGTCGCCGGTGACCGGGCGGCTGGATGCGTTCCAATGGCAGACGCCGCTGGCGGCATTGCCGTCCGACAGCAGCGCCGCCATCGAAGCCTTCGCTTTGGAAGAGGAGATGCTGGCGCCGCCGCGCCGCGTCGAGCCGCCCCGGGAACCTGCTGTGGAGGAGGCTGCCGAGGAGGCCGCGCCGCCCGCCGCGCAGGACAATTCCCCGGCACCGGCTGAAACCGCTGAATTGCCTGCTGCCGCGGAGCATGAACCAGCGCCCGAACCGGCGTCCGCGCCGCCGCCTTCCGAACCCGTGGCCCCGGCGCCCGCGCCGCTGTTCCGCTCCCGCCAGGACATCCCCCGCACCCGCCGGCCCGGCATTCCCCAGGTCATCCCCATCGTGCGGGCGCCGGACGATCCCGGGATCGACGACGACAGCGCGGTCGATGAATTCCGCGAGCAATTGAGCCCCGCAGAGCGCCAGGCCGGCGGCTGGCGCGGGTTTCTGTCCCGCTGGGGCAGCTGATTTAGCCGGTCTTGAGGGAGCGTTTTTCTTGCAAAAACGCCTCCTGCCCGATATCAGGGGCCAGCGTTTTCAGGCCGTTGCCTGAGCGCATCGCTTGGTCCGCCGCAATAGCTCAGTTGGTAGAGCACGTCATTCGTAATGACGGGGTCACAGGTTCGAGTCCTGTTTGCGGCACCAGTTTTTCCCGAGTTTCAAGTCAGTTCGAACCTCGGTTGTCGCAGCCTCTCGCGTGACGCTTTGCGTGACCCATCTCACAGAGCCGTACCTCACTTCGTTCTAGTCTCCCGTCAACGTTGGATGACGGGAGATTTCACATGCGCAAACTCATTTTGATCACGGCCATGGTGCTGGCGTCCGCGACCGCGCAGGCCGGTCCAACGCGAAGCCTGACGCTGGCGTCGAACGATCAGCTGACGGGAGCAGAGCAAGCCAGGCCCGTCGAACAGCAGGCGGTCGAGGCGCCGAAGGCGGTGCAGACGCCGGCCGCCGGCGAAGCGCCTGTTTATGTCGCGCGGCCCGCGGCGATCGGGACGGCGACCGAAGCGTCGAAGCCGGAGACGACAAAACCCGTCGTCGGGAAAGCCACCAGGATGGGAAGCGCAGAAAAGCCGAAGCGCAGGCGCGAATCGACCGAAGCCCGGGTGATCCGGGAGCTCAATCGCCACGGCATCTACTGGTAATACGCCAATCGCAGAATTGCGAAGCGACAAACCCGTTGAGCGCACGCGCGCCGCGGGTTTCCGCTGCCGTGCAGACGTCATCACTCACGCGTGAGCAGGCAGCAAGGCTTTTGAACTAATCGTTACCTGTGAAGCAGTTCACACCCGGATTCTGTAGCCGAGCTAATACCCGTCCATAACCGAACGAGGGAGGCGTCCGTGCCTTCAATAGATGATCAGAGCAGAATGAACCGCACCATCGACCGGTTGGGGATTGTCCGAATCCTCCTTGTCCAGGTCATGGTTCTGCTCGCACTTGCCGGTGCGGCCGTTCGCTACGTCAATTGGTCGTCCGAGGTCGCCTGGCAAGAATTTCTCAGCGCGAGCCGTCCGGCGTTGGCCGGTGCGAGCAGCGAGCCGCAACCGAAGCCTCGGCCGCAGCCTTCGGTGCATACCGTTAAAGGCAAAGCGGCCTGCGCCAAGAAAGTCTGAGCCTCTGCGTCCCGCGGACGGTTATTCCGTCACCGTCTGGATCACGCTGCTGACCGGGCGGCTGGCGACGGCCGGCAGTTTCATGTCCTTGACCAGCAGCGCGTCGTACTCGGCCAGCGTCTCCAGCTGCACCTTGGCTTTCATATGCACGACCTTGTAGCCGCCGTCCTTGAGACGGCGCAGCAGCGCCGGCAAGGCGGTCGCGGTGTGCTTCTGCAGGTCGTGCATCAGGATGATGCCCTTGCCGGCCTTGTCGAGCCTGGTCATCACGGTGTTGACGATCTGGGCGGCGTCCCTGGACTTGTAGTCGAAGGAATCGACGTCGGTGGAGAACATCGCGATGTTGCGCGAGCCGAGATATTCCCTCGAAGCCTGGGTGTGCTGCAGTCCCGGGAAGCGGAAGAACGGCGCCGGTGCGGCGCCGATCGCGAGTTTGATCGCGCTAAAGCCCTTCTCGATCTCTTCCTTGACCTGCGCTTCGGTCAGCTTCTTGCTGTCGAGATGAGCATGCGACCAGGTGTGGGCGCCGACCGTGTGACCGGCGTTGTAGACCTGCTTGAGAATCTCCGGATGATAGGTGGAGTGCTTGCCGACCGGGAAGAACGTGGCCTTGGTGCATTCCTCGGCCAGCGACTTCAGCACCGACGGGGTTGTCGGCCACGGACCGTCGTCGAATGTCAGCACCACTTCCTTCTCGGCGAGAAAGTCGAGCTGCTTGTATTGCTGGAAGCCGAAGCCGGGTCCGCCCGTGGTGTCGGCGACGACGACACGGCTGACGCCGAGCGCATCGGGGTTGGCGCATTTGGCCTGCACCGGTGCGGCAGGCCTGGCGGGAGCCGGCGCTGAAAGCGCCGCCGTGACCTCGACGTCCTCGCGCGGTGCGGCCGGCCTGGCGGCGACGGCAAGCGGCTCGGCCTTCCTGGCATCGACGGTTTGGGGAGGAGCGGCCGCATCTGCTCGGGGTGCAGAGGTCCAGTACCACACGGCGGCGATCACGACAGCCGAAACAACACTCGCCAGCATCAGGCCAAAAGCATTACGCATCGCTACACTTTCCACACAATTCACCACAACCCGTACAGGCGGCATTAATGCAAACGAGGTCTTAACGCCCCACCAACGAAGGCTGGTCCGGCCAAATTATTTTCCGAAGGAAGGAAGGCAAAACCGGGTGGATTTCTCTGTGTGACCGACGTCACAGCGCCGCCGCTATCGTTCAGGCACTGTCCGGTCATCAACAACGGGCCCGCCGAGCCGGGCCAAAGGGAGCCTGCCATGACCGCCTACCTGACCAGGACCATCCGCCAAGCCGGTATCGTGCTGGCCTTCGCGGTTTCTTTTTCCGCACTGTCGGCGACCCAGAGCTTCGCCTACAGCTCCGAAGCCCGGCAGATGTGCACCGGCGACGCTTTCCGGCTCTGCAGCGACGAGATCCCGAACATCTCGAAGATCACCGCCTGCATGATGAAGAAGCGCGCCAGCCTGAGCACCGGCTGCCGGGCCGTGATGGACCGCGACCTGGCGCAGAAATCGAACAAGGTCGCCGCTCAGTAATCTTCTCCTCGTCATTCCGGGTCTGGTCCTTCGGACCACCCCGGAATGACAGGCCCGCAAAGACATTGCGGCGCCGGTTGGAGCGCATTAGAACGCGCCTGGTTCATGACCGGGTAGGCGTAATAACAATGACCAGATTTCTTTGCATCATTCCGCTAGTTCTGATGGCCTCCGCGGCGTCCGCGCAGCAGGCGGGACAGGACGTCTGCGCGCGCGACGCCTCGCGTTTTTGCCGGGCCTATCTTGCTGAAGGCGATCAGGTCGTGCTGGCCTGCCTGAAGCAAAACCGTGCCAGGCTCAGCAAGGCATGCCAGGCCCTGCTGACCAGGCACGGGCAATAGCCCACGATTACGTGCCGCTGCCCGCGGCCGTCGTCACCGGCAACACCTCGCCCGTGGCGCGGTCAGGCGTATCTTCCTTCCAACGTACCGAGCCGAACGGCCGCTCCAGCATGCGGCGTACCCGCACCGGGTCGGGCCCGAGGTGAAAATCCATCGCGCGCTGATGCAGCGCCCGCTCGGATTGGGTGGAGCGGTTGCGCTGACGCAGATAGTCCAGCCAGGTCGGGCAGTGATAGCGTTCGGTCCACAATTCGGGATCGGCGATGTCGCGTGCGATCGACCAGCCATAGGCGCCGTTGCGCTGCCGGCTGAGCTGCACTTCCTGCATCACATTATGGAAGGCGCGGGCGCTTTCCTGATCGACGCGGTACTCGATCTCGACCACCAGCGGTCCGCTGCGGCCGGTCAGCGACAGCCGCACCTCGGGGTCGGCCAGTACCTCCGCATCCTCGTTGCGCGCGCCCACCGGCGGCATCCGCAGCCACAGGCCGAGCAGGGGTGAAACCAGCATCATGCCAGCGGAAACCAGCAGCGCGGTCTGCACGCCGGCCTGGTCGGTCAGGTAGCCCCAGCCCCAGCTGCCGATCGCGATGCCGCCGGCGATCGAGGCCTGGAACGCCGCCAGCGAGCGGCCGGCGACCCAACGCGGTGCCGAGAGCTGGACGCCGATGTTGAACAGTGCCACCGCTGCCATCCAGACCGCGCCGGCCACCACCAGTGCCGCCGCCGTCAGCACCGGCTGCCGGCTCAATGCCACCGCCACCAGGGCGCCCGCCATCGAAATCGTGCAGGCGCGGATCGCGGCCTCGCCGCTCATTTGCTTGCGCAAGGTGCCGATGTTGAGCGCGCCGATCACCGCGCCCATGCCGAAAGCGCCGAGCATGATGCCGTAGGTCTGCGCGCCGCCGTCCAGGAGATCGCGGGCGATCAGCGGCATCAGCGCCATCACCGACCCGCCGATGATGCCGGTCACCAGGGTGCGCGTCAGCACGATGCGGATCGAAGGCGAATTGGCGATGTAGCGCACGCCCGACACCATGGCGCGGTTGAGCCGTTCGCGCGGCAGCCGTGACGGCTCGCTGTTGCGGCGCCAGAGAAACAGCACGATCAACAGCGGAATATAAAGCAGCGCATTGGCGGCGAAGGCGGCGACCGCGCCTGACGTTGCGACGATGACGCCGCCGATCGCCGGTCCAAAGCTCCGCGCGATGTTGTAGCTGATCCCGTTCAGCGCCACGGCGGCCGGCAAATGCTCCGCCGGTACCTGCTCGCTGACCGAGGACTGCCACGCCGGTCCGAACAGCGCCATGCCGCAGCCGACGACGAAACAGAACGCCAGCAGGATATTCGGCGTCACGAGATCATACCATGCCATCAGGGCCAGCGCCGTCGCGCCAGTCAGCGCGATGGCCAGCGAGACCAGCGCCACGACCCGACGGTCATACATGTCGGCGATGGCGCCGGCCGGCATCGAGATCAGCATGATGGGCAGCATCAGCGCGGTCTGCACCAGCGCGACCTTGTCGGCCGACGACGTCATCTGTGTCATCGCCCAGGCGGCGCCGACCCCCTGGATCAGGAGACCGAGATTGGAGAGCAGGCTGGCGAGCCAGATCCGCCGGAACACCGCATGCCGCAGCGGGGCCGCAACGCCATCCCCTGATAACATCGAGCGTTTCGGCGGTTCCTTCATTGACCCTTCCGAGCGGCCTCGCGGCCCCTGATTCCCTGCGTTTTGCAGTGATGCCTGCGAAAGTCCTTGGCTGTCCAGCGTTTAGGCCGCTATCAGCGGTCATATAAGGCGGTTAAAGACTGAAAATCACGGGAGGCCATTTAATGAGCATGTCGCGGCGGATGTTATTGAAGGGCGCCAGCGCCGTTACCCTGGCGACCGGGACCTTCGGCCTTTCGGCCCTCGCGCAGACGGCGACCACCGCTCCGGCGGCGCAGGTTCCGCCGATTTTGTTCGTGCATGGCAATGGCGATCACGCCGCGCTGTGGATCACCACGCTCTGGCGGATGGAATCGAACGGGCTTGCACGCGACCGGATGCTGGCGATCAATTTCACCGATCCGCTGGCGCGATCCGACGATGCGGTGGCGCAGCCCAACCGCTCCTCGACCGAAGACCAGCGCCGCGAACTCGGCGCGGCGATCAAGGAATTGCTACGCCGCACCGGGGCTTCGCGCATCGCATTGGTCGGCAATTCGCGCGGCGGCTATTCGATCCGCAACTACATCAGGAACGGCGGCGGCGCCGATGTCAGCCATGCGGTGCTGTGCGGCGTGCCCAACCACGGCGTGTTCGATTGGGACGATATGCCCGGCAGCGAGTTCAACGGCCGTGGTCCGTTCCTGCGCGGCTTGAACGAGGGCGACAGCGAGGTGACGCCGGGCACCGCGTTCCTGACCTTGCGCAGTGACGGCATCGACAAGTTTGCCCAGCCCGATGGCCGTTTCGTCGGCAAGCCGGGCACGCCGACGGGCATCACCTCGGACGGACCGGCGCTCAAGGGCGCGACCAATCTCGTGCTCGGTGCGGTCGACCACCGCGAGACGGCGTTTCATCCGCGTGCCTTCCGCGAGATCTACAAATTCATCGCCGGCCGCGAACCCAGCCGGATCGCGATTGCGCCGGAAGCCGAAGTCAGACTGAGCGGGCTGGTGACGGGCACGCTGGGCGGCGTTCCAACCAACCGTCCGGTGGCGGGCGCCTCGGTCGACGTGTATCGCGTATTGCCCGAGACCGGCGAACGGATCGGCGGCCCGGTCCATTCGTCGCAGACCGGCGCCGACGGGCGCTGGGGCCCGGCGCAGGTCGATCCCGCCTGGCACCTCGAGATCGTCCTCACTTCGCCCGGCTCGACCACCACGCATCTCTACCGCTCGCCGTTTCCGCGATCCTCCGACATCGTGCATCTGCGCGCCGCGCGCCCGCTGGGGCCTGCCGACGCAGCAGCCGGCGCGGTCGTCATCCTGTCACGGCCGCGCGGATATTTCGGGCTTCCCCGCGACGTGGTGCTGCTCGACGGCAAGGAGCCGGCGGATGTCAAATCCGGGGTGCCGACCGATTCGATCTCGACCTTGCGGCTCCCGGCCGCGGAGGCCGGGCGCGCCGTCGTCGCGCAGTTCAACGAGGAGCGGATCGTCGCCCGGGCCTGGCCGGCCTCCGAAAACAGGATTGCGGTCGTCGAGCTGACTTACTAGCTGTTGGGCGGTGGCCCTGTCCGTGCGCCTTCATGGCGCCCGGATTTGAGGACCTGATGAGCAACGCCCGACGGGTAGATCCGTCCCCGAGAACTGCGAGGCCGTAAGTGAGCATAGCCGAAGCCTGGGACCCGCCGGTCACGCGTGCGCCGCTGGTGCCGCCGGCGCCGCCACGCGCGCCCGACAGCATGACCGCCTTCGGTCGGGTGATGGCGATGCGCAACAGCGCGATCGGCGCCTGGGGTCAGCGCGCTTACGAAGAGGACATCATCCGCGGCCGCCTGTTCGGGCGCTCCAGCTTCATCCTCAACACTCCGGACTCGATTCGGCATGTGCTGGTCGACAATTACGAGAATTATGTGCGGACACCGGCCGCGATCCGTGTGCTGCGTCCGATCCTCGGCGAAGGCCTGCTGATCGCAGAGGGCCGCGCCTGGAAGCATCAGCGCCGGACGCTGGCGCCGGCCTTCACGCCGCGCGCGGTCATGCCGCTCATTCCGCACATGGTGACGGCGACCGATCAGACCATTGCCAAACTGCGGGACGCCAGCAACGCGCCGGTCGATCTGCGCGAGGCGATGCAGCGCATGACGCTCGAGATCGCCGGGCGCACGATGTTCTCGTTCGGCATGGACCGCCATGGTGCGGCGTTGCGCGACTTCGTGATGGAGTATGGCGAGCGGCTGGCGCGGCCGCATGTGTTCGATCTGTTGTTGCCGCTGAGCTGGCCGAGCCCGCAGGATTTCGCCCGCGCCCGCTTCCGCAAGCGCTGGACGCAATTCGTGGCCATGCTGATGGCGGAACGCCGCGCCGCCGGCAAGCACGAAGGCGCGCCGCCGAGCGACCTGTTCGATCTGATGGACGCCGCCCGCGATCCCGAGACCGGCGAGGCCTTTACCGACGAGCAACTCGGCGATCAGGTGGCGACGATGATTCTCGCCGGCCACGAAACCACCGCCACCGCCCTGTTCTGGTCGCTGTATCTGCTGGCGCTCGATCCCGGCACCCAGGACCAGCTGGCCGCCGAGGTGAAGTCCGCGGCCGCGGGCGGCGCGCTCGATTTCGATCGGCTGAAATTTACCCGCGCGGTGATCGATGAAACCATGCGGCTCTATCCGCCGGCATTTCTGATCGCACGGGCAGCCGGAGCGGCCGACAGCATCGGCGGCATGCCGGTGAAGAAGAACGACGTCGTGCTGATCGCGCCGTGGCTGCTGCACCGGCACGAAAAGCTCTGGCGCAATCCCAACGCCTTCATTCCCTCCCGCTTCATGCCGCCGGCGCCGCCGCCCGATCGCTTTGCCTATTTGCCGTTCGGCGTCGGCGCCCGAGTCTGCATCGGCGCGCATTTCGCGCTGGTCGAGGCCACCCTGGCGCTGGCCAGGCTGATCGGCGCGTTCAAGGTCGAACTGATCGACAAGACGCCGGTGATGCCGGTCGGCGTGGTAACGACGCAGCCCGATAGCTCGCCGATGTTCAGGATCACGCCGCGCTAGCCGGCGCGGTCGACCGGAGTGGATATGAGCGACGCCGAGGCCCAGTTCTCCGTACTGAAACAGACCGCCGATCCGGCGGTGGCCGATGCGATTCGCGAGCTGATCGAAGAAGGCGAGGACCACCAGCTCAACCGGATCAACGTGCTGGATTTTTCGGCGCGGAGCGGGCTCGACGAAGAGCGCGTGATCTCCGGCTTCCTGCATGCCTCGCGGCTCGGGCTGTTCGATCTCACCTGGAATGTGCTTTGTCCCGGGTGCGGAGGCGTGCTCGATGCCCACTCGACGCTGAAATCGTTGCGCCATGACGACTATCATTGCGGATTATGCGCCTGCGGATACGAGGCCTCGGTCGATGAACAGGTCGAGGTCGCCTTTACCGTCAGCCCCCGGGTCCGGCGCATCGCGGCACACGACCCGAACACGCTGCCGCTGTGGGAATATTACAAGCAGGTATTCTGGAGTTCCGGCGTCGACTTCAACGAGGCATCGTTCGCGGAGTTGTCGAATGACGTCGTGCTGGACGCGCTCGAATTGCCGGCCGGCGAGAAGGCGGTGTTGTCGCTGCAACTGCCGCCGCAATTCATCATCGTGTTCGAGCCGGTGACGCACTCCGCCCAGTTCATCGACGTCCAGGGCGAGCCGGCCAGGGAGCGCCAGCAACTGTCGCTGCTCTACAACAAGAACGCGACGCCGACCGGCGCAACCGTCACGATGCGTCCCGGTCCCTTGCGGCTTGCGCTCGACAACCAGGCCGGTGTTCGGGTGCTGCCGTCGGTATTCATCGCCGCCGAAGCGCTCCATCATCTGATCGGCAAGCGCAAGCCGTTCCTCACAGCCAAGCGGATGCTGACCAACCAGACCTTTCGCGACGTCTTCAAGGCCGACAATCTCCATGTCGACCAGCGGCTCAAGATCACCTCGCTGACGTTCCTGTTCACCGACCTCAAGGGCTCGACCGCGCTGTACGAGCGGGTCGGCGACCTCGCCGCGTTTGATCTGGTGCGCGCGCATTTTCATGCGCTGCTGGGGATCATTTCCTCTGAGAAGGGCGCCGTGGTGAAGACGATCGGCGACGCCGTGATGGCGACCTTCATCAGGCCGGAGCACGCGATCGTCGCGGGCTTGCGGATGCGCGCCGCCATGGACGAACTCAATGCCGAGCGCGGCACCCGGGATCTGGTGGTCAAGATCGGTATCCATGAAGGGCCATGCCTTGCCGTCATGCTGAACGAGCGGCAGGATTATTTCGGGCAGACCGTCAACATCGCCGCCCGGGTCCAGAGCCTGTCGACCGCGCAGGAAATGCACATCACCGGGCCGGTCAATGATGCGCCGGCGGTGGCGGCCATTCTGCGCCGGGAAGCGATCACGCCGATCCAGAAACAGGCGGCGTTGCGTGGCATCGCCGACAAGATCGTGGTGTACGAAATACCCTGAGCGGCCTCCAGAGATTGCCTAATCGTAATGCAGGGCGGGAACCGGCGTGGATTGCGCGGGTTGGTTTTCCGACCATATATTTGGAATAGCCGCTTGCGGCGACTGGCCCCGGATAACCCCCCTGGATTTCGGTAGGAAGACGAATGCTGGACGGACTGCGCCAATTCATTGCTGACGTTGTTTCTCCCACCGCGCTGGCGGATCGGGCGTTCGACGATACCGGGTATCGTCTGGCGGCGACGGCGCTGCTGGTTCACGTCATTTCGATCGACGGCGAGCCGACCGAAGCGGAAAAGCGCAAGCTCCACAGTCTGATCGAAAGCCGCTTCGGGCTCGATCGCGGCGCGGCGGATCATCTGATCGCATCTGCCACGCTGGTCGAGGGCGAGGCGGTCGATCTCTATCATTTCACCAGCGTCATCATGCGGACGGTGGACGAGGAAGGCCGGCTCCGCATCGTCGAAATGATGTGGGAACTGGTTTACGCCGACGGCCAGGTCAGCGAGTTCGAGGACAATGTGGTCTGGCGCGCAGCGGATCTACTGGCCGTATCCTCGCGCGACCGTGTCGATCTCAAGCACCGTGTCGCTGCACGGCGGCGCGCGGCCGTCGCGGGCGGCGCGGATGTCGCGGACGCTGCCCCCTGACGCGCGGCTGGCGAAGGTTGATGCATCCGGCTGGGTGGGCGTGGGGCCGCGGAAAAACTGCACCTCACTTCCCAGTATTGTGTCTTTGAAAGTGCCGATATGCTTGCAGATGGCTTGCATCTCCCCTCAGGCTTGTGCTCTCGTCCGGGTGTTAGCCGCATATCCCGCCATAGATTAAGAGCATTGAATCGTGACCGAGCGTGTGACGCTGATTACCGGTGCCTCGGCCGGCATAGGCACCGAGCTGGCGCGCGTTTTCGCATTGAACGGCCACCGCGTCGTGCTGGTCGCGCGGCGCGCGGATCGCCTGGCGCAGCTGGCTGACGAAATCGTCGCCGCTGGCGGCGCCGTGCCGATCGTGATTTCCTGCGATCTCGAGCAGCCCGATGCCGGCGACAGGATTGCCGCGATTCTGGCCGCCGAAGGCGTCGAGGTCGAATACGTCGTCAACAATGCGGGCTTCGGCATGTTCGGCAGGGCGATCGTGCGAGACCGCGCCGAGCAGCTCGGCATGATCGCCGTCAATATCCGGGCGCTCACCGAACTGTCGTTGCGGTTTTCCGACGCCCTGATCCTGCATCGCGGCGGCATCCTCAACGTCGCTTCGATTGCCGGCTTCCTGCCCGGTCCCGGCATGGCCGTCTATTACGCCTCCAAGGCCTATGTGCTCTCATTCACCGAGGCGTTGCGGGCCGAACTGGCGCCGCGTGGCGTGCGGGTCACGGCGCTCTGTCCGGGCCCCGTACCGTCTGAATTCCAGGCCCGGGCCGGTTTCCTGCCCGGACTCGATTCGGCGATCCTGAATGTCTCCCCGGCCGACGTCGCCCAGGCCGGCTATCGCGGTCTGATGGCCAACAAGCGGGCGGTGATTCCCGGCCTCGGCGTCAAGGTCGTGCCCTTCCTGCTCCGGCTGTTTCCGCGCGGGTTCATCCTGGCGGCCGTCGGCCGGTTGCAGCTGAAGCGCTGAGAAACCGCGTCGCGCGCCGTTCTGGCCCGCAATTTGCTTATATTTCCCGTGAACTTACCTGAAATTAACGGCGACTTAGGTATGACTCTGGCCTGATGGCCGCCGAACAGAAAAAGTCGATGCTTCAGTCGGATCAAATCCTGGACCAGGCAAGCTTGGGCAAACAAATCCCCGGCGAAAATGTGCTGCGCTTCCGCGGTGGAGCGGCAGCGTCCTCCGCGTCGTCGTCGGCCGGATCCCTGCTGCCGGTGCTGGTCGTCCTGCACCAGGAGTGCTCGACGCCGGGCCGGGTCGGCAATGTGCTGCGGGCGCGCGGTCACCGTCTGGATATCAGGCGTCCGCGGTTTGGCGATGCCCTGCCGGAAACCCTCGATGACCATGCCGGCGCGGTGATCTTCGGCGGGCCGATGAGCGCCAATGACCCCGATGAATTCGTCCGCCGGGAAATCGACTGGATTTCGGTTCCGCTGCGGGAGCAGCGGCCGTTTCTGGGCATTTGCCTGGGCGCACAGATGCTCGCCATGCAACTCGGCGCGCGGGTCTCGCCGCATCCGGAAGGCCGCGCGGAGGTCGGGTACTATCCGATCCGCCCCACGCAGGCGGGGCTGGCGCTCTGCCCGCACTGGCCGGATCATGTCTACCATTGGCACCGCGAAGGATTCGAACTCCCTGCCGGCGCCGAATTGCTGGCAGAGGGCGGCGACTTCCCGATCCAGGCGTTTCAGTCGGGCCACGCGTTCGGCTTCCAGTTTCATCCCGATGTGACCTACGCGATGATGCATCGCTGGACCACGCGCGGCTACGACCGGCTGGACGCCCCGGGCGCGCGGGCACGCCACCATCATTTCGAAGATCGCGCGCTGCATGACGTGACCGAGCGCGCCTGGTTGAAGGCATTTCTCGACGACTGGCTGACGCGCATGCCGCGCTCGGTGATGTCGGAAGCCGCCGAATAGCGCGGCAAAACAACGCCGCGATATTCCGTGCGGCGGTCCTCGAGTCCGTTCCTGTAACCTTTCCAAATCCTCAGATGTGCTAGTGTCGGCGCCTCAAGCCCGCGCTCAATCAGCGGGCATCGGGAGGCGGCATGACCGGCGACGACTTCGCTGCGCTATTGGACGACTTCACGCGGTCGGCGGAATCCGGCGACGGCGCGCGCTTCGCAAGGCATTTCACCGAAGACGGCATCTATTACGATTATATCTACGGCGCCCATCAGGGCCGCGCCGACATTGCCCACATGATGCAGGATCTGTTTCACCGCGATGCCGCCGACTATCGCTGGGAGATGTTCGATCCCGTGTTCGACGGCAGGCAAGGCTATGCCTGGTCGCTGTCGAGCTTCACGTCGAAGATCGAGCAGTTCAAGGGCCAGCGCGTCGTGATCGACGGCATGAGCCGTTTTCTGGTCCGCGATGGCCTGATTGCCGAGTATCGCGAATCCGTCAATGGCGGCGTCGCCATGGCGCAGCTCGGAGTCGAGCCCGACCGGATGGCAAAGGTTTTCAAGCGCTGGACCGGCTGGCTCAAGGATCGGCCGGAAACCATCGATTATCTGGCGCGGCCAACAGGCTCGCGCGCAAGAAAGGGAGATCTGTAGATATGTCTCAGCAACAACGCGCGGTCGTGAGCGATCCGGTGACCTATCAGCACATCCTCTACGAGGTGAGCGACAAGATCGCGACCATCACCTTGAACCGGCCCGACCGCATGAATGCGTGGACGCCGATCATGGAGCGCGACGTGCGCCACGCCATGGAGACTGCTGCGGCCGACGACGATGTCCGCGTCATCGTGCTGACCGGTGCCGGGCGGGCGTTCTGCGCCGGCGCCGATATGGATGCGCTGAAAGGGCTAGATCCCGACGACATCAAGCGGGCCCAGAGCCTGCCGCCGTTCGACATGAACCGGCGGCCGGACTGGCAGAGCCGCTACGGCTATTACCCGTCGATCGCAAAACCCGTGATCGGCATGCTGAACGGCGCCACCGCGGGCATCGGTCTGGTGCACGCGCTGTACTGCGACCTGCGCTTTGCCGCCGACAACACCGTGTTCACGACAGCGTTCTCGCGCCGCGGGCTGATCGCGGAGCATGGCATCAGCTGGATGCTGCCGCGTATCGTCGGCCATGCCAATGCGCTGGATCTCCTGATGTCCGCGCGCCGGGTGCAAAGTGACGAGGCGTTGCGCATCGGTCTGGTCAACCGGCTGTACCCGCCCGACCAGCTGCGCGAGCAGACCTACGCCTATGCCCGCGATCTCGCCGATTTCGTCTCGCCGAGCGCGATCGCCGTCATCAAGCGGCAGCTCTACGACGTGCCGTTCCAGACCCTGGCCGAGGCCACCATCGACGCCAACCGCGAAATGGTTGTCGCACTGCGCGGCAGCGATTTCCGCGAAGGCGTCGCGAGCTTCATGGAGAAGCGCCCGCCGAGGTTCACGGGGGAGTAGAGGAAAAGCACGGGCATCGGCAGCCCGTCTTCGCCCGGAGTGGGCTACGCCGGGCACCACGCTTCGCCATTCAGGCCCTTGCGTGGCTGCGCCACGCGTAGCCCGAAGGGCGAAGCGTGGTGGAGCCAGGCGGGATCGAACCGCCGACCTCGTCATTGCGAACGACGCGCTCTCCCAGCTGAGCTATGGCCCCATCGCGACCGGCCGAAAGGGTGAGTTCCGGCGGCCCGCAATTGGCGCCATTTACAATCCGCGCCAAGGGCAAGTCAAGAACGGTGAAATCGCTGATTTTCGGGAGTTTTTGCCGGGAACTTCCCTTGTTTGCGAGGGTAGGAACCGATATCTAGCAGGCAGCAAACCCCGCGAGTTCATCCCCCATGCGAGCCGTTCTCGACATCATCATTATTGTTCTCGATCTCTATGTCTGGCTGCTGATCGCGTCCGCCATCCTGTCCTGGCTGATTGCCTTCAACGTCGTGAACACGCGCAACCAATTCGTGGCGGCGGTGGCCGAGTTCCTGTACCGAATCACCGAACCGGTACTGGCGCCGATCCGGCGGTTCATGCCGAGTCTCGGCGGCCTCGATATCTCGCCGATCATCCTGATCCTGATCATCATGTTCATCCAGCGGGTGATTGCCTACTACATCTATCCCAACGTGGTCTGATCGCGACGGTAGTGGATGTTCCATGGACCCTTGGCGCTATTCCACCGAGGGCGTCAGCATCGCAATGCGCGTCACGCCGCGCGGCGGCCGCGATGACATCGACGGCGTCGAGACGCTGGCCAATGGCCGCAACGTGGTCAAGGTTCGGGTCCGCGCCATCGCCGAGGGCGGCGAGGCCAACCGCGCGGTGACGGAGTTGCTCGCCAGGGTGCTCGGGGTGCCCAAGCGGTGCGTCAGGGTCCTGTCGGGAACGACGTCCCGACACAAACAGATTGCCGTCGACGGCGATCCGGCGAAACTCGGCGAAGCCCTGCGAAAACTGACCGCGGCGAAGCCCGACTGATCTACCGGAAGGATCGAGATGACAGCCCGCATCATCGACGGAAAAGCCATTGCGTCGGAGCTTCGCGCCCGTGTCGCCGACGAGGTGGCGCGGCTGCAGCGTGCGCACGGGCTGACGCCCGGCCTCGCGGTGGTGCTGGTCGGCAGCGACCCCGCCAGCCAGGTCTATGTCCGCAGCAAGCACAAGCAGACCCAGGCCGCCGGCATGGCGTCGTTCGAGCACGTGCTGCCGGCCGACGTCGCGCAGATCGAATTGCTGGCGCTGATCGGCAAGCTCAATCGCGATTCCAGCGTGCACGGCATCCTGGTGCAGCTGCCGTTGCCGAAATCGCTCGATACCGAAGCCATCATCAACGCCATCGATCCCGCCAAGGATGTCGACGGGCTGCATCCGAACAATGCCGGCCGCCTCGCTGGCGGGTTGCCGGCGTTGTCGCCCTGCACGCCGCTCGGCTGCATCCTCCTGAGCAAGAGCGTGCACGCCTCGCTCGAGGGCATGAACGCCATCGTGATCGGCCGCTCCAATCTGGTCGGCCGTCCGCTGGTGCAGTTGCTGCTCAACGAAAACGCCACGGTGACGATCGCCCATTCGCGCTCGCGCGATCTGGCGCAACTCTGCGTCCGCGCCGACCTGGTTTATGCCGCCGTCGGCAGGCCGGAGATGGTGCGCGCCGACTGGATCAAGCCCGGCGCCACTGTAATCGACGTCGGTATCAACCGGCTGCCGGGGCCTGACGGCAAGGACCGGCTGGTCGGCGACGTCGCCTTTCAGGAAGTATCCGAGGTCGCCGGCGCGATCACGCCGGTGCCCGGCGGCGTCGGCCAGATGACGGTGGCGTGCCTGCTGGTCAACACCCTGCGCGCGGCCTGCGCGATTCACGGGCTTGCGAAGCCGGCGGTGTGACCCCCGTCATTCCGTGGCGCCTCGAAGAGGCTAACCCGGAATCCAGAGGTAGTGTCGCTCGAGATTCCGGGTTCGATGCGTTGCATCGCCCCGGAATGACGATTGTGTCGTCACCCCGCGCTGTTCTCGATCAGCCGTCGATAGAACCGGATCATGTCGGCATAGCCCTCGACGCTCAGTCGCTCGTTGGTGCCGTGAAACCGCTTTAGATCCTCCGACGTCGCGCGCACCGGCGAGAAGCGGAAAATGGTGTCGGTCACGCCGGTGAAGTGGCGCGAGTCGGTCGCGGCCACCATCAGGCCGGGGGCGACGATCACGTCGGGAAAAACCTCCCGGATGGTGCGGTTGAGCATGCGGTAGGACGGACCCGCGGTGCCGGTCACCGGCGGTGGATCGGTGTTGCCGGGAAACGGCGCGACGGCGATGCGTTCATTGCCGACGGTGGCGCGGACATGGTCGATCACGCTGGCCTGGGTGTCGCCGGGGATCAGGCGGAAGTTGACGGTCGCAGCCGCGTTGCCGGGCAATACGTTATCCTTGTCGCCGGCGTTGAAGATCGTCAGCGCCGTGGTGGTGCGGGTCATCGCCTCGGTGGGGCCGGTCTTTTCGAATTCGCGCAGCAACAGCGGCTTGAACAGCCAGAGGTTCGACAGCACGACCCGGTTGAAGCCGCTCATTTCCGGCGCCAGGGTGTCGAACATTTCCGAGACGGTGCCGCGAATCTGCATCGGCAGGCGATGGTCTTCCAGCCGCGCCAGCGCGGCGCTCATCATGCCGATCGCGGTCTGGCGCGGCGGCATCGAGGAATGGCCGGGCGTCGCCTGCGCGGTCAGCACCAGCGTCGCATAGCCCTTCTCAGCGACGCCGATCAGCGCCGCGGGCCTGTCGAGGCCCTTCAGGATGCCGTCGGTGATCAGCAGGCCTTCGTCGAGCAGGAAGTCGAGTTTGATGCCGCGCGAGGCCAGCGTGGCGGCGATGGCCTTTGCACCCCTGGTGCCGGCCACTTCCTCGTCATGGCCGAACGCGAAGTAGACGGTTCGTTTCGGGGCAAAGCCCTGCTTGGCCATCTGCTCGGCCGCTTCCAGCATTGCATAGAGGTTGCCCTTGTCGTCCCACGATCCGCGGCCCCAGATGAAGCCGTCGGCAATGACGCCGTCGAACGGCGGGTGCTGCCAGTCCTTCTCGGTGCCCGGCGCCACCGGCACCACGTCCTGATGCGCCAGCAGCGCGATCGGCGCCGCCCTGGGATCGGTGCCCTGCCACGTGTAGAGCAGGCTGTGGTCGCCGATCAGTTCGCGCCTGGCCGCGGCATGAAACGCCGGAAAGCTCTTTTCAATATGCGTCCGCAGTCCGCGCAGCGCCTCGGCACCCTGCTCCGGATTGAGAAAATTGGAGATGGTCTGAAAGCGGATCGCTTCGGAGAGCCGCGTTGTTGCAGCCTGGTCGACCGGCGCGCGCGGCACCGCCGCGACCTCGATCTGCCGCGAGCCATGCGAAAATACATTGAACAGCAGCACGCCCGCGAGGAGGACGATGGCTGCGATCAGGAGCAGCAGGATATTGCGGATTATTCTGATGAGCCGGCGCATGGGCGATCTCCACTCCTCGTTCCCCGGACGCTGCGCAGCGCGAAAGGAACGCGAGAACCTACTTCGCGTTCGCCCGGGCTCGCTCCATGCCTTCGATGATCAGCCGGTGCGCGTCGGCGGCGTCGCCCCAGCGCACCACCTTGACCCATTTGCCGGGCTCCAGATCCTTGTAATGCTCGAAGAAGTGCTGGATCTGCTGCAGCGTGATGTCCGGCAGGTCGCTGTAGGTCTTCACCTTGTCGTAGCGCTGGGTCAGTTTCGAGGACGGCACCGCGATGATCTTTTCGTCGCCGCCGGCCTCGTCTTCCATCAGGAGCACGCCGACCGGCCGCACGCTCATGACCGCGCCGGGGACGATGGCGCGGGTGTTGGCCACCAGCACATCGCAGGGGTCGCCGTCGCCCGACAGCGTATGCGGGATGAAGCCGTAATTGCCGGGATAGCGCATGGCGGTATAGAGAAACCGGTCGACCACGAGCGTGCCGGCGTCCTTGTCCATCTCGTATTTGATCGGCTCGCCGCCGACGGGAACTTCGATGATGACGTTGACGATACGCGGCGGGTCGATTCCGAGCGAGATGGCGTCAATGCGCATGAAGGGCTCCGCGTGGGTGAGACGTCAGCTCATGGTTAGGACGCGACGCCGGCCGAAGCCAGCCTCGATTTGTCTCACACGTCCGGGGAAGCTCAGTTGGTCCAGGCGAAGGCGACCTTGTCGAGCGACTTCGCCCCGAACTTCTCCGAGGAGCGCGCAACCATGCGGCCGCCGAGCGCGCGATAAAACTCCGTCGCCGGATCGTTGTCGGAGAGAGCCCAGATCACCATGCTCTTCAGCCCGCTCTGCAACAGGTCGCGGCGCGCCGCAGTGAACAGCCGGCGGCCGAAGCCGAGACCCTGAAACTCCGGACGCAAATAGAGTTCGTATATCTCGCCTTCGAAGTGAAGACTGCGGGCGCGGTTGCGACCGTAATTGGCGTAGCCCGCGACCTTGTCGCCGAACACCAGCACGCTGACGCGGCTGCCCTTGCGGATCGCGCTGTCCCACCATTGCGGGCCGCGGCGGTTGATCAGCTTCTCCAGCTCGGCGCCGGGGATGATGCCCTGATAGGCCGAACGCCAGGCTTCGTCATGGGTGGACGCCACCGCGGCTGCATCCGCAGCTTTGGCCGGTCGAACCTCGATCAGGGTTGTGCTCATGTCGCTATCCAAGCAAGTCAGCGCGTCCGCTTCAAGGTCTATCGTTAATTATCGGTTAACCTGTGGATTTTTTGCATCAGTCACGGCGGCGGTTGTATCGAAAAAGGACAGAAGCCCTCGGGAACGCCACCTGTTGGGTGGATTTGACGCTGCGAATGATTCCTAACGGCCCGTTCTGACGTCCACGCTCACGAAAATGCCGCGGATTTGATTCGTCGCGGGTATTCTGTTCCGCAATCCGGGCTGTCCCCCTGGCCCGCGTCAGGCAAATTCATGCGAGCGCTCAAGGCCTGTTTCTTCCTGGTTGTGCTCGGAGCGGTCTGTAGCCAGAACGCGCTCGCGCAAGTCAGCCTTGGCGCAAAAGGCGCGGAAGCCGAGCCGCATCGCAGGCAGCAATGGCTGGTGCCCGCGCCGACCATCGATGGCGCAGCGCGCGCGCTGCTGTTTCGTCCGCCCGGCGACGGGCCGTTTCGGCTGGCGGTGATTGCACATGCCTCGACGCAGAACGCCCTGCGTCGCGCCCAGATGCCGCAACCCGAATATCGCGCGCTGGCCGGCCGGCTGGTGGCGCGCGGTTTTGCCGTGCTGGTGCCGGAACGTCCCGGTCATGGCGCCACCGGCGGACGCTATCTGGAGGATCAGGGCGGCTGCGACAACGCCGACTATGCGCGCGCGGGGCGCGCCACCGCGGATGCGATCGCGGCGGCGGCGGGCTTTATGCGCAAGCAGCCCTTCATACGGCCGGACGGGCTGGTGATTGTCGGGCACTCCGCCGGCGGCTGGGGTGCGCTGGCGCTGGCCGGCGGGAATCCGAAAGACGTCTCCGCCATCATTGCCTTTGCGCCCGGTCGCGGCGGCCATGCCGACGACCAGCCGAACAGGGTTTGCGCGCCGCATATGCTGATGGTGGCGGCCGCCGAGTTCGGCAGGGCCGCGCGCGTGCCGGTGACATGGCTGGTGGCGGCGAACGATACTTATTTCTCGCCCGATCTGTCGCGCCGAATGGCGGCGGCGTTTCGCGGCAGCGGCGGCAAAGCCGGCTTCCACGTGCTGGCGCCATCCGGCAGCGAGGGGCACTGGCTGGCGGAGTCCGAAGCCGGCGTCGAAATCGCAGGTCCCGAACTGAATCGGGCGCTCAAGTCGCTCGCACCGGCCGCGGCGAAAAAGTGATGACCTGGTATTTCATGCTCAAATACCTGCACGTGCTCGGCGCCATCGTGATTCTCGGCACCGGAACCGGCATCGCCTTCTTCATGCTGATGGCCCACCGCAGCGGCGATCCCGCCTTCATCGCGCGCACGGCTTCCACCGTCGTGATCGCCGATATGCTGTTCACGGCGTCGGCGGTGCTGCTGCAGCCCGTCACCGGAGCACTGTTGATGCTGCTGTCCGCGACCTCCTATGCCGAGCCGTGGCTGGCCGGTTCGCTCGGGCTCTACGCGGTGGCCGGGCTGTTCTGGATTCCCGTGATCTTCATGCAGGTCGAAATGCGCGATCTGGCGCGGGCCGCCGAGGCGCGGGACGAGCCGCTGCCGCCGCGTTACCACACGCTGTTTCGCCGCTGGTTCCTGTTCGGCATTCCCGGGTTCGGTTCGGTCATGCTGATTCTCTGGCTGATGATAGCCAAGCCGCAATTCTAGAGGTGCCGGCATGAGCGAGACGCAAAAAATCCTGGTGCTCGGCGCCTCCGGCCTGATCGGGCGGTTCGTCACCGACGATCTGCGGATCCGGGGCTTTGAGGTGACCGGGATCGCGCGGCGGTACGCAGCCTCGCAGATCGCCGGCCCATTCGATCTGGAAATGCCTGTCATGTCGATGGACACGGCCGCGCTGACGCATCTGATCCGCGATCACGGCATCGACCTCGTCGTCAATTGCCTTGGCGTGCTGCAGGACGGCCCCGGCAGCGACACCGGCGCGGTGCATCGCGATTTCGTCGAGCGCTTGCTGCGCGCGATCCGCGCCAGCCGCCGGGCGATCCGTCTGGTCCAGGTATCGATTCCCGGCGCCGCCGACGAGGATCGCACGGCGTTCAGCCAGACCAAGCGCGAGGCCGAACGGCTGATCGCGGTGTTCGGCATCCCCTATGCGATCCTGCGGCCGGGTTTCGTCATCGCGCCGTCGGCCTATGGTGGCAGCGCCATGTTGCGCGCGCTGGCGGCGTTTCCGGTCGATCTGCCCGCGGCCGAATCGGATGTGCCGTTTCAGCCGGTCGCGGCCGGGGACATCGCCGCCACCATCGCCTGGCTCGCCGGCCGCGATATCCGTAGTGAGCCGGCGAACGCCGAGGCGAATAACGTGACCTGGGACCTGATGGTGCCGCAGCCGGTCACGCTCGGCGGTGTCGTCGACCAGTTCCGTCGTTCGTTCGGGACCGCCGGCACGAAGCGCATTGCGTTGCCGGGAATTCTGCTCGATTTGGGCGCCAGGCTCGGCGATCTCGCCAGCCTGCTCGGCTGGATGCCGCCGATGCGAACGACCGCGATCGCCGAATTGCGTCGCGGCGTGTCCGGCGATCCCTCGGCCTGGATGCAAGCCACCGGCATCGTGCCGGAAGCCCTGGCGCAGGCGGTTGGGCAGCGCGGCGCCACCATCCAGGACAAATGGTTTGCGCGGCTGTTCCTGATCAAGGCGCTGGTGATCGCGAGCCTCGTGGTGTTCTGGATCGTGTCGGGCTTCATCGCGCTGGTGGTGTCCTATGATGCCGCCGCCGCCATCCTGCGCTCGCACGGATTTCCCCCGGCGCTGGTGGCGCCCGTCACGGTTCTCACCAGCCTGATGGATATGACGATCGGCGTCCTGATCGCATTCAGGCGCAGTTGCGCCGCCGGTTTGATCGCCGGCATCGTCGCCTCGGTCGGCTACATGGCCGGGGCGGCGATCCTGACGCCGGACCTGTGGATCGAGCCGCTCGGCGCGCTGGTCAAGACCGGGCCGGCCATCGTGCTGATGGGAGTGGCGCTGCTGACGCTGGATAACAGATGAGCCAATGGCCGGACGACGATATCATCCTCTATGACGGCGTCTGCGTCTTCTGCTCGCGCTGGGTCCGCTTCGTCGCCGCGCGCGACGTCGAAAAGCGGTTCCGCTTTACCGCGATCCAGTCCGGTTACGGCACCCGGATGGCGCAGGCCTTTGGAATCAACCCGGATGATCCCGACACCAACGCGGTGGTCCATGGCGGTGAGGTACACTTCAAATCCGACGCCGCGCTGACGGTACTGTCGAATCTGCCGGGATGGCACTGGGTACGCGTGTTGGGCGCGCTGCCCAAGCCGCTGCGCGACGCGGCGTACGGCCTCGTCGCGCGCAATCGCTACCGGATTTTCGGCAAGTATGAGGCGTGCTTCGTGCCGGATGCGCAGATGCGGGCGAGGGTGATCGAGTAGGGCACGCAGGCTCATCCATCGTCATTGCGAGCGTAGCGAAGCAATCCATCCGTGCAACGGAAAGAAAGAATGGATTGCTTCGTTGCTTCGCTCCTCGCAATGACGGCTAGGTTTTCGCAAGTGCCTCCTTCGCCGCCC
>NZ_JAUYQU010000269.1 GCF_030697065.1 Bradyrhizobium sp. | reverse complement strand
GTCGCATGCGCCGATTCCCTGGAGTGAAGACGAACTTTTTGCATATTTACGTTCAGGCGAATCCCGGCTGCACGGCGTGGCCGCGGGGCCGATGGCGCCTGTCGTGAAGGAGCTCGCCGCCCTGCCCGACCAGGATATTCGCGCCATGGCGGTTTATCTCGCTTCCTTCAACGAGGCGCCGATCGGCCAACCGGCGCAGGCCGCACGCGCCGTCCAGCTGGAAAAGGCGACCCTTGCCAGGGTGGCCTCGGCATCGCCCCTCGGCGCCCGGCTCTATGAAGGCGCCTGCGCGGTTTGCCACGCGGTTGGCGGCGCGCCGCTGTTCGGCAGCCGGCCATCGCTGGCGCTGAACAGCAACCTGCACAGCAGCATCCCCGACAATCTGATCCAGGTGATCCTGCACGGCATCGCAGCCCCCGCGGCCAGCGACCTCGGCTACATGCCCGGCTTCAAGGACAGCATGAACGACGATCAGCTTGCCGAGTTGGTCACCTTCCTCAGGCAGCAATTTGCACCCGAAAAGCCTGCCTGGACCGGAGTGCGGGCGGCCGTCAGCCAGGCCCGGCACCGGATTTCGCGCTGAGCTGCCATGCCGGACCGAAACGGCACTGGTTGCCGGGCTCCCGGCGGGCTAGGGTTCCGCCATGGCAGTCACCGACATTGCATCCCGAACCTACAACCATGGCTGGCGGCTCGATCCGATCGTGCGCAGCCTGCTCGATACCGATTTCTACAAGCTGCTGATGCTGCAGATGATCCGGGAATTCTATCCGGACCAGCAGGTCACCTTCTCGGTGATCAATCGCAGCCGCCAGGTCCGGCTGGGCGAAATCATCGACGAGCAGGAATTGCGCGCCCAGCTCGATCACGCCCGCTCCATCCGGTTTTCCAAGAAGGAGCTGATCTGGCTCGCCGGCAATACGTTTTACGGCAAGACCCAGATGTTCTCGCCCGATTTCATCAACTGGCTCGCCGCGTTCCGGCTACCCGAATACGAACTGCGAAAGGTCGACGGCCAGTACGAGCTGCACTTCTACGGGCCCTGGACCCACACCACGATGTGGGAGATTCCGGCACTCGCCATCCTCAACGAGTTGCGTTCGCGCCAGGCCATGAAAGGGCAAGGCCGCTTCGCCCTCGACGTGCTCTATGCCCGCGCCAAGGCCAAGCTGTGGACCAAGGTCGAGCGGCTGCAGAAACTGGACGGCTTGCGGCTGTCCGACTTCGGGACACGGCGGCGCCATGGCTTCCTGTGGCAGCGCTGGTGCGTCGAGGCGGTGAAGGAAGGCCTCGGAACATCCTTCACCGGCACCTCGAACGTCCTGCTGGCGATGGACAACGACCTCGAGGCGATCGGGACCAACGCCCATGAATTGCCGATGGTGGCCGCCGCCCTGGCCGACAACGATGACGACTTGCGCTGGGCGCCGTACCGGATTCTCGATCAGTGGCGCCATACCTATGGCGGCAATCTGTTGATCGCCCTGCCCGACGCCTTCGGCACCAAATCGTTCCTGCGCGACGCGCCCGAATGGGTGGCGGACTGGACCGGCTTTCGGCCGGACAGCGCGCCGCCGATCGCGGCCGGCGAGGAAATCATCAAATGGTGGAAAGAGAAGGGTCGCGATCCCAGGGAGAAGCTGCTGGTGTTCTCCGACGCCATGGATGTCGGATCGATCGAGCAGACCTACCGTCATTTCGCCGGCCGCGTCCGGATCAGTTTCGGCTGGGGCACCAACCTGACCAACGATTTCGTCGGTTGCGCCCCCGACGGCTCTGCAAACCTCGATCCGATCTCGATCGTCTGCAAGGTAACCTCGGTCGACGGCAGGCCGGCGGTGAAGCTCTCGGACAATCCGGAAAAGGCGACCGGCAACGCACCGGAGATCGAGCGCTATTTGCGGGTGTTCGGCAGCGCCGGCCGCGTGCGCAGCCCGGTGTTGGTGTGATCGCCAGGCGCGGATTGCTTTAACTCATCCGGCATCAGGCCGGGGCAACGACGCGCACGAGGCCGAGACTGATCACGATCAGGAACAGCAGGGACAACGTCACCGCCGCGGTGACCCTGCCGCCGACCCGGCCGATCACGCGCAGGTCGACGCCGAGGCCAAGTGCCGCCATCGACATGATGGTCAGCACGTTGGCCGTCTTCCGGATCGGGAAGATCGCCGCGTCCGGCAACAGCGACAGCGAGCGGAGTGTCGCCATCACGAAGAACGCTACGATGAACCACGGCACGGTCTGAAAGAATTTTGTCCGCCACGAACCGCCAGGCGCGGGATCGGCCCGCAGGCTTCGTCCAAACACCGCAATGCATGCGACGAGCGGGCCGAGCATCATCACCCTGATCAATTTGACCAGCGTGCCGATTTGCGTGCTTACGACGCCTGCCGGCACCGTCGCGGCAAGCACCTGCGGAACGGCATAAACGGTCATTCCCGCCAGAATGCCATACTGCGTTTCCGTCAACTGCAGCAGCGGGATCAGCAGCGGCAGGCCCAGCACCACGATGACGCCGAGCACCGCGGTGAACGAAATCGAGGAAGCGACATCGTCCCTGCTGGCGCCGATCACCGGGGCGACCGCGGCAATTGCCGAATTGCCGCAGATCGAGTTGCCGCAGGCGACCAGGATCGAAAGACGAACCGGCAGCCCTAGCGACCGGCTGATGCCGAAAGTGACCGCGAGCGACAGAACCACCAGCGCTGCGACCGAACCCACCAGGGCAAAGCCGGAGGCGCTGATCGCAGCAAAGGTCAGGGAGGCTCCGAGCAATGCTACCGCAATCTCCAGCAGTTGCTTGGCGCTGAAAGCGATCCCCGCGCGCCACCGAGGACCCGGCTCCCATAGCGTGCGAATCGCGGTGCCGAGCAGAATGGCGATCACGATGGCTTCGATGTAGGGGTGCCCGAGGAGGCGCTCTTCGACGGCCTGGATCGCCACCGCGGCCAGCGTGACACAGCCGCAGAGCATTATCCCCCAGAGCAGGGGGACGGCTTTTCGGATCGTTCCGGCAGGGGGCCTGACTTCGTCCGGAGAATCGATCCGATCTGGCACGCGATATCCTTCAAGAAGAAGGAATTATGCGCCAGGCCGGCTGGGATAGACAATATCAATTGCGAAATGCCCGAAACAAATTTCCTGTCTCTCGAGGCGACAATTGCGGTCGATCGATTTTCCTGGACGACAGGCCGGATCAGACTGCTTGCTAGCGGATGACCACCTGCTGCACGTCGGCTGCGGCGCCGACCTGAAACGCAGGCGCCGCCGGATAGTAAACGATCCGGACCGACACGATAATGACGACAAGCAGCCAGAACGCGTATTGACCGACGCGACCCAGCATCGCCGACGCTGCCGTTTCGGGCTTGCCACCCGCGGCATCCGGCAACACCTCGCCATAAGGGTCGAATTTCTCGGTCAACATCGCGGTTCCGGTATCATTTCGATGACATTTATGTCGCAAGACCTGCCATCAAAACAATGGTCGGAACTTTCAATGTTCGGCGGGGAACGGCGGCTTTGTTTTGTTTATGGCGGCAGGAAGATGATTTTGATATCCCGGCACCGGGGATCCGGTTCCAGGGCCAAATACCCGTAACAGGCGCGGGCAAAGTCGCTCGGGCTCTGAAGGCGCTCTCCTGATCCTGTAGCATCCTCCGTGAGTAACACCCGACCGAGCTCGCGCTCCATCCCCGATCAAGACATTGCAGCGATAAGATCGTCGGCGCGGGTTACCATCGCCACATTCTGGATCGCGTAATTCACCGCGGCGATGTGCCATTCGGCGTTCATCGTCGAGCAGCAATCCTCCGGCACGATCATGTAGAATCCCTTGTCCGCCCCGGTGCGGGCGGTATGTTCGATCGACATGTTGGTCCAGGCGCCGGTGACGATGACGAAATCGCGCCCCGCCGCTTTCAGCATGGCCTCCAGCCTGGTGCCCTCCCAGGCGCTCATCCGCATCTTCTCCACCACCTGGTCGCCGGCGTGCGGCTCCAGCCCCGGCACCGGGGCAACACCCCAGGTGCCGCGCACCATTGCCTTGGCGTCGATCAACCCCTCGAACAGCGGCGCATTCGCCGTCACGCCGGGCGCGCCCGGCTCCACCACGAACCAGACGTGAATCACCATGACGCCGCGGGCGCGCGCGACTTCCGCGAGCCGCTGCGCATTGGCGATGGCGTTCTGCTCGCGGCAATGCGTCGGCGAGCCGGACGAGGCGAAGGCGCCGCCGTCCATCACGACGTCGTTCTGCATGTCCTGGATGATCAGCGCGCAGCGCTTGGGATCGACCGCGTAACCCGGTTCGGCGAGCCGGGCACCGGACCGGCTCACCGTCGCCACCGCAGCCGGCGCCGGCTGGGCCGCGGCCGGCGCGTTCTGGCCGGCTCGCATATAGGGCTCGTTGCGCGGCCCGACCTTCACCGGCACCGCATAGACCGAATGCGTCGCGGTGATGTAGAGTGTGCGCCAATCCGGTCCGCCCCAGGTCAGGTTGCTGACCAGTTCCGGAACGCGCAGCTTGCCGATCAACCGGCCGTCCGGCGCATAGACCCAGATTCCGCCCGGCGCCGATAGCCAAACATTGCCGAGCGCATCGCATTTCATGCCGTCCGGCACGCCGGGCTCGGTGGCCGAGACGATGTTGGAGGCGAACACCCGGCCGTTGCCGAGCCCGCCGCCGGCATCGACGTCGAACACGCGGATCAGATGCTTGACGGTGTCGTTGACGTAGAGCCGCGCCTCGTCCGGTGAAAAGCACAGCCCGTTCGGCTGATCGAACAGATAGCGGTCGACCAGCAATTGCGGCGGGCCGCCGCCGGGTGGCACGCGATAGACGCCCTGGAAGCCGAGCTGGCGCGGGCGCTCGACGCCGTAGACCGGCATCCGGCCGTACCACGGGTCGGAGAAATAGATCGCGCCGTCGGACTTGACGCAGACGTCGTTCGGCGAGTTAAGCTCCAGCCCGTCGAAATGCGACGCCACGATTTCGCGCCGCCCGTCGGGGCGCTCGCGCACCAGCGTCGAGGTGGCGTGCTCGCAGACAATCAGGTTCAGCTCGGCATCATAGGTCATGCCGTTGCACTTGTTGGCGGGGCGCATTGTCTCCCGGATGCCCTGCCCGTCGAGACGGCGACGCACGTCGCCCGGCATGTCCGAGAACAGCAGATCATGCGCCTTCGGGTGCCAGATCGGACCTTCCGTGAACTTGAAACCGGTTCCGACCTGCCGCACCGGCGCCCACAGATCGATAAGTTCGGCGAAGGACGGCCGTAGCGCGATATGCGTGGTCATCGCAGGTCTCCGCTGCCGCCGCTCACGCCGCGAACCAGTTGCGGGCCGGGAGCGATTGCACGATCGGTCCCGGCACCGCCATGTCGAGCCGGGCCACGACCTGGCCGTGCTCGATCTTGGCGGGCTTGTCATGCACCGGTAGCAGGAAGCGCGAACCGGAAAGCAGCCGCTTGATCGCAGCCTTTTCTTCACGCTTGGTGTTGCCGTGGTTGCCGGTGGTGCGGGGCTCGTTGTGGTGCAGTTCGTGGAAGGGATTCACGATCTGGTCGTTGAAATCATATATGACGTCGCCGCATATGGTGGCACGGCCCTCGGCAGTCTCGACATGGACGTTCATCGAGCCTTCGGTGTGGGCGCCCGCCGCGTCGACGGTGACACCGGGGCACACCTCGATCGGGCCGGAAAGCTCGAGATCCTCCAGCCGCAACGCGTGGCGGGTGTGCAGCCGGTCGATCAGGTGCTTGATGTCAGGCGCCGGATATTGCGGATGCATCAGGCCCGAGACCGAATATTCCAGCTCGCGCCGGTTCAGCAGAACCGTGGTGTTCATCGGGAACAGCTCGTCCTTGCCGGCATGATCGATGTGAAGATGGGTGTGCATCACGTAGCGAACATCGCCCATCCGCACGCCGTGCCTGGCGAGCTGGTTCTCGATCATGTTCTCATGGTGCTGCAACCCGCGCATTCCAAGGCTTTCCATGATCTGGTTATGGCGATAGCCGGTATCGACCACCATCGGCCACGGACCGCCCAGGATCAGGAAGCCAAAGGTGTGCACCCGCCTGGTGCGCCCGCAATCGCGCCCCAGCACGAGGAAGCTGGATTCGAGCTCGATGTCGCCGTAGTCCAGAATCTTGATTTCGAGCGCCATGTGATGTTTCCCCTCGTTGGATCGTTTTGCCGTTGATGATCAGGCCAGCCGGTAGATGCCGGCGGCGGTGTCGTGAAAGATCGCCTGCCGGTCCGCGGCGGACAGCGTCTGCGTCGCCGCGCGATAGGCATCGACCAGCGCGTCGTAGCGGGTCCAGAGTTTCTCGATCGGAAAGTTCGAGCCGAACATGCAGCGGCCGGCGCCGAACTGCCGGACAGTCTCGCCGACCACGAAACTGATCTGCGCCGGGTCGTTACGATGCAGGAAGGTGCCGAGGCCGGACAGCTTCACCGCCACGTTGGGCCGCTGCGCCAGCAGCGCCATGCCGGCGCGCCAAGCCTCAAGGCCGGCCGGCGAGGTATCCTCCAGCATTCCGGCATGCTGCAGCACGAAGCTGACGCCGGGACAGGCATCGGCAAGCTCGGCCGCATCAGCCATCTGTGGCGCGAAGACCTGGAGGTCGAAGGCCCAGCCATATTCGCTCAGCCGCGCGATGTTGCGCCGGAGCGTCGGATCGCGCGCCAGATCCGGCCCGGACGCGAAACGGTATTGCGGATTGTCGTGCCAGTGTAGCTGCATCCTGACGCCGCGCACCAGCGGGAACGCCGCCAGCTGTTCCAGTTGCGGCCGCACATCGGCCGCGGCGAAATCCGCATAGGCGACAATGGCGTGCGGCCAGCCGGTTTCCCGCGCAGCGTCGCTGACATAGCGGACCTCATCGAGGAAACGCTCTTTCGCCCAATTCGCCTGCACGTAAACCGAACGCGTGACGCCGGCGGCGGCGACATCGGCCAGATACTCCGCGATGGTGTAGTCACGCCGGATCGGTTCGTAGGGTCCAAAGATCCGCGGCTGCATCGGCCCGAGCAGCCACGGGAGATCCTGCTGCCGCCAGATGTGATGATGCGAATCGATGCAGCCGGACGCGGGCTGTATCATCGGGCGGCCCTCCGTCGTGACAGGTCCAGAACGTGCCGGCACAGCCGCTCGGTCGTCGCGCCATTGGCGACGCTGTCGAGCATCGGCAACACCGCGCGCAGCGCGGCGGTCTCCGGGCGATAATCGGCCGCGGCGGCGAGCGGGGTCAGCCAGTCGATCCGCCAGGCGCGCGCGGCGAGATGCCCGACCGCGCGAACCATCTGCGCGGGGTCACCGCGCTCCAGCCCGTCGGACAGCACCAGCACCAGCGCGCCGCGGGCATAGCCGGCGAAGCGTGGCACCGCGAGGAAGCCGGCCAGCGCATCGCCGATCCGGGTGCCGCCGTCCCAGTCGGCCACGAGGTCGGCGGCGACGGCAAGCGCCTGCTCGCGGTTTTTCAGCCGCAGCGCGCGGGTCAGCCGCGTCAGCCGGGTGCCGAACGTGAAAACCTCGACGCGCGGCGCCGCGTTGACCAACGCATGGGCAAAACGCAGATGCGCGTCGGAACGGGCCTTCATCGAGCCCGACACATCGATCAGCAGCAGGATGGCGCGTGGCCGCGGCTGGCGTTCCCGACGGCGCAGCCGGATGACCTCGCCATCGGTGCGGATGGCGTCACGCAGCGAGCGCTGCAGGTCGAAGCCGCCGCCGCGCTTCGCCGAACGCATCCGGTAGCCACGGCGCCGCGGCAGCCGGGCCGGCAGGTGCCGGCTGAAACGCGCCAGTTCGTGGCTGTCATCATCCGGCCGCAGCGCGCGCCGCGACAGCGCCTCGCGCGCGGTCGCCGCCTGCCCGGTTTCGTTGATATCATCCGACAGCGGCGCGTCATATCCGGCGCCATCGTCCTGGACCTGCAGTTCCTCGTCGCTCTCGGTGACCTGATCGGACAGTGCGCCGGCAAGGCCGAGAAAATGTATATCGAACAGCATGTCGAAATCGGGTTGCCGCTCGAACGGAGGCGCCAGCGTGGCGACGCCGGCGCGGCGGATGTCCTCGATATCGCGCGGGCCGAGCAGTTCGATCGCACGCAAAAAAGCCAGGCTCTGCTCCGGGGCGACCGAAAAGCCATTGCTTCGCAGCAGCGCGATGAAATCGATGAGCGGCCGGGCCGCCTGCGGCAGGGCTGTTACCGTCATGCCGCGATCTCCGCGATGATGGCATCGAGCCGCGGTGCGATGAAGGCGAGATCCTCCTCATCCTTCAGCGCCACGCCGATCGCGCGGCGGAACGCGTCCGGCCACGGCGCGCCGGTTTTCGCCAGCAGGGTCGCTGCTTCCGCCCAGTCGATCGCCTCGGCGACACCGGGCGGCTTGGTCAGCGGCTCCTGCCGCAGCCGTCCCACCGCCGTTACGATCGCGCGCGCCGTGGCCTCGGCAACCGAAGACGCCCGCATCATGATGATCCGCGCTTCGCGCTCCGGGTCCGGATATGCGATGTAGTGATAGACGCAGCGCCGCCGCAGCGCCTCGTGCAGATCGCGGGTGCGGTTCGAAGTCAGGATCACCACCGGACGTTCATGCGCGCGCAGGGTGCCGCGCTCCGGGATTGAGATCGAGAAGTCCGACAGGAATTCGAGCAGGAACGCCTCGAATTCGGGATCGGAGCGGTCGATTTCGTCGATCAGCAGCACGGTCGATTCCGGCCGGCGTAGTGCCGCCAGCATCGGCCGCTCGATCAGGAAATCGTCGCGATAGATATCGACCGGGTTGTCGCCGGCCTGGCGGATCGCCAGCATCTGGCGCGGGTAATTCCACTCGTAAAGCGCGGCGGCGGCGTCGATGCCCTCGTAGCATTGCAGCCGGATCAACTGCCGCCCCATGATGCCGGCGATCGCCTTGGCAGCCTCGGTCTTGCCGACACCCGGCGCGCCCTCCAGCAGCAGTGGCTTGCCGAGTGCGAGCGCAAGATAGCCGGCGGTGGCGAAGCCGTCATCGGCGAGATAATAGGCCGCGCGCAGCGCCTCGGCCAGTTTCTCCGGCCGATCGATCCCCCCGACTGTTCCGCGCACCGCCATCCCGATGTCCCCTATGCGCGCCGGACTTGCGGCCGCGCGCCGCCCTGCGCCTTCAGAGCGCGCAGGATCTTTTCCGGGGTGATCGGCAGCGTATCGATCCGCACGCCGATGGCGTTGAAGATCGCGTTGGCGACCGCCGGCAGCACTGGATTGGCGCACATCTCGCCTGGACCCTTGCCGCCGAACGGGCCGTCCGGCGCCGGCCGCTCCAGCACCGCGATGTCGTGCGGCGCGATGTCGCCGGGGCCGGGCAGCAGATATTCGTTGTAGTCGCGGCCGCCATGTTCGGGGTTGGGATAATACGGCTCCGGCGTCTCGTAGAGCGCGTGGCTCATGCCCATCCAGGCGCCGCCGACCAGTTGCTGTTCGACCATCCTCGGATTGAGCGCGCGGCCGAGTTCGTAGGCGCTGGTCATCTTGTTGACCTTGACGTCGCCGGTTTCGTCGCAGACCTCCAGATCGACGACGAGGCAGGCATGGGCATAGGCGGTGACCGGCGACATCTCGCCGGTCTCCGGATTAACGTTCGACAGCGGGATCAGAAAGATGCCGCGGCCCGAGATGGTCTTGCCCTGCTTGAACTGCGCCGCCTGCGAGGCGGCCTTCACGGTAATCGATTTCGACGCCGCGCCGCGGACATGGATGTTGCCCTTGCCATCGGTGACCAGATCGTCGGCATTGACCTCGAGTTCCTCGGCGGCCGCCTCCAGCAGCACGCCGCGCGCCTCCTTCGCGGCGACGATCACCGCGTTGCCGACACGGTGCGTGCCGCGCGAGGCGAATGAGCCCATATCGTGAGGACCGGTGTCGCTGTCGGCGGTGTCGACATAGACGTCCTCGATTGGCACCCCCAGCGTCTCCGCGGCGATCTGCCGGCTGACCTGCTTCATGCCCTGCCCGAGATCGATCGCCGACAGTGCTACGGTGAATTTGCCGTCGGGATTGGCATGCACCAGCGCCTGGCTGGGATCGCCGCCGAGATTCATGCCGATCGGGTAATTGATGGACGCCATTCCGCGTCCCTGATGCCGTGTCATCTCAGCGCCTCCGTGTGAACACTGACGAGAACCGCGCCGCGCCGTGCTGGGGCGGCGCCGGCGGAGCAGGAACCGGCGGTGTCGGCACCGGTGGCAACGGCGCGGCACCGGCCGGTTGCGACGGATAATTCGGCAAGGGCGGCACCGGCTGATGGGGCGGCTGATGGACGGGAACCGCGGGCGGGGCCTGATAGGCCGGCAGCGGCGCGGCCGCGCCCGGTGTCAGTTGCGGCGGCGCCTGCCGGGTCTCCGGCCGGCCGATCCGGCCGCTCTCGTCGGTCACCGTGGGTGGAATTGCCGCGCGCGGACCGCCGCCGCCACTGAGCGACGAGGCGCGCCGCGCCGTCTCGCTCAACGCCCAGTTCGATTTCTGCGCCGCGACCTGCACGCATTCGATCAACGCGGTATTGTGGGCGACGCGGCGATGCGCCTTCATGTCGCCGTCGCGATAGGCATTGAGGATGCGGAATTCCATCGGGTCGATGCCGACCAGATGCGCCAGCTTGTCCATCTGCACCTCGATCGAGAAGTCGACCCCGGTGACGCCGAAGCCGCGCATCGCGGTGGCCGGCACGCGGTTGGTGAAGACGCAATAGGCATCGCCGCGCACATTCGGAATGGTGTAGGGCCCCGGCATGTGGGCGACGCATTTGACCACGCCGTAGCTGGTCAGCCGCGTATAGGCGCCGGCATCGAAGTAGGAGGTGATTTGCCGCGCCACGATCCGGCCGTCACGCATCACGCCGTCCTTGATGACGTGCCGCTCGGCCCCGCGCGGCGAGCCGAACTGCATCTCCTCCTCGCGCCCCAGTACATAGCGGACCGGTCTCCCCGTGAGGATCGCGCCGAGCACCGCCAGCGGCTCGGTCAGCGAGTCGACCTTGCCGCCGAAGCCGCCTCCGACGGTGCCGCCGATGAAATGCAGCCGGTTGGACTCCAGCGCGAGGATCTTGGCGGTGGTGCCGAGCGAGAAGAACAGGCCCTGCGCGCAGGAATGCACGACGTATCGGTCGTTGGTTTCGGGCGCGGCGATGGTGCCGTTGGTCTCGGTCGAGGCGTGCTCGATCGGCGACATCTGGTAGCGCTCCTCGATCACGTGATCGGCGGTGCGGAACGCCGCCTCGACGTCGCCGAAGCGAAGCTTCTGATGGTCGTATTTGTCGTGGTACTCGAAATAGTTTCCCGGATAGGTCTCATTGACGACGACCGCGCCCGGCTTCAGCGCCTCCTGCACGTCGAACACCGTGGGCAGCGGATCATAGCTGACGCGAACCAGCTTTGCGGCGGCCATGGCTTCCGGCTCGCTGTCGGCGATGACGGCGACGATCGGCTCGCCCTTGTAGCGGACCTTGTCGACCGCGAGCGTCGGCTCGTCGTCTTTGCCGAATCCGATCAGGCTGAGCAGCGTGTTCCGGTTGACCGGCACGTCCTGCGCCCGGATCACGCGCTTCACGCCGGGGGCGCGCTCCGCGGCGGAGACGTCGATGCTCCGGATCCGGGCGTGATGATGCGGCGAGCGCACCACTTTCAGATGCAGGAGACCGTCAAAGCCGTGATCGTCGAAGAAGCGGGTACGGCCGGTGACATGCCCCAGCATGTCCTGGCGCTGCTCGCCCTTGCCGATCACGTGGAGATTGTCGTCGCGCTCGTCGGCGAACAGATCCTTGCGAAACTCCAGCATCGGGATCTCCTCAGGCGCGGCGGGCGCCGCGCTGCTGCGCGGCGGCCAGAATGGCGTTGATGATCGGCTCGTAGCCGGTGCAGCGGCAGACATTGCCGGCGATCGCCTCGACCACCTCGACCCGGGTCGGGTCCGGATTGCGGTCGAGCAGCGCCTTCGCCGCCATCAGCATGCCGGGCGTGCAGAAGCCGCATTGCGCGGCGAAATGTTCCATGAAGGCGGCCTGCAGCGGATGCAGCGTCGGCCCGTCGGCGAGCCCGCTCGCGGTTTCGATCGACCGCCCCTCGCAGGTCACGCTGAGCGTGAGGCACCCCAGCCGCGGTTCGCCATCGACCAGCACGGTGCAGACGCCGCAGGTACCCTGCCCGCAACCGAACTTCGGGGCGAAATCGCCCAGCCCGCGCCGGATGGTGCCGAGCAGCGTTTCGGCGGGCTCGACGAACACCGCGCGGTCAGAGCCGTTGAGGCGAAACTGGACAGGCATCCGGGCCATTCGTCGTTCCTTCAGGATGTCTCGCCGGCAAGCAGCCGGCCGAGATGCACAGGCAAAACTTCGCGGCGATACCATTCCGAGGCAATCGCATCGGTTGCGGGCTGCGTGCCCTCAAGCGCCGCGGTCTTCGCCGCGGCGATGGTGGCGGCGTCCAGGCCGCGGCCCTCCAGTACGCGCTCGACCGCCTTGGCGCGCAGCGGCGTCGGCCCCATCGCGCCATAGGCGATCCGCGCGCCGCTGATCCGTCCCGCGTTCTGCGGCAGATGCGCCGCGATCGACAGCACCGAGATGCCCTTGGGCCGCACCCGCGCGACTTTGAGGAAGCGAAACGCATCGGCGCCGGCCGGGCGATTGAAGCCGACCGAGATTACCAGCCCGACCCCGCCCCTGGCCCGGTTCGTCAGCATCTCCTCGAGCGGCATCACCCGCGCACCGCCGAAGCCGGCATGCAGGGTCACGACAGCGTCGAGCGCCAGCAGCGCGGTGGTGAAGTCGCCATAGGGCGTCGATGCAAACAAATTGCCGCCGATGGTCGCCGTGGTCCGCACAGCGGGTCCGCCGATGCCGCGCGCCGGCGCGTGCAGGTAGGACAGGTCACGGTTGGCCAGCACCATTGCCATGGTAACACCGGCGCCAAGCTCGATCCGCGCGCCCCCGGCGTTGATCGCCAGCAGCACCGGATCGAGCGCGCGCAGCAAGGTGCCTTCCGTCATCACGCCCTCGTTGATGTCACGCACCAGCAGCGTGCCGCCGCCGAGCAGCCGGGCGCCGCGGTCGGCGGCGAGGATCTCAGCAGCCTCCTGCAATCCCTGCACGATACGGACGTTGACGGGCATGGTGTTTCCTATCCTGCGAGTTCGGGCAACTGGCGGACCGCCGCGATGCCGTTCGAATAGACGTCGTTGCCAACGAGGTCGGCGAGTTCGCTCTCGCGCCCGGCCGGGGTGGTGAACCGGCTCTCCCAATGCCAGAAGCTGCGATTGCCGTCGGTGACCGGCAGCAGCCGGACATGGGCGACGTAGTTGAACAGCGGAATCGGGGTCTCCAGCAGACAATAGCTGAAGGTCATTTCCAGGTCCGACAGTGCCAGCAACTGCTCGCGCAATTCGGCGCCGTCCTGCAGCGTAAAGCGACGGACGCAGCCGATCTTGTCCGGGGGATAGCCTCGCTCGATCGCGCTTTTGGCCACGATCGGATGCCAGGATTCATGGCCGTTGAAGTCGCGCAAAACCGCCCACAGCCGCTCGACCGGCGCGTCGATGATGGTGCTGCGAACCACCCGCGGCATTGCTCAGGCTCCAAAGGCGCGGTTGAGCGCGTCGAAGCCGGTCTGGAACACGTTGCCGCCGACCCCGCTGACCAGTTCGGCTTCCAGCTCCGGCGCGCAGTCGAAATCGGCGCTCCATTCGATGAAGGTGCGGTCCTGATCGGTGACCGGTGTCAGCCGCAGCGAGGCGACGTAATTGGTCAGCGGCATCGGCGAATCCAGGATCGAATAGGTGCAGAGCATGTCGAAATCGGACAGGCCGAGCAGCTTTTCGCGCAGCCGGTCGCCATTGCGCAGCGCGAATGCCCTGACGCAGCCGACCTTGTCGGCCGGCTCGCCGTTCTCGATCCGGCTCTCCGCGATGCCGGGATGCCAGTTCGGCAGGCCGTTGAAGTCGCGCACGCGCGCCCAAACCTTGGCCGCCGGTGCATTGATGACGCTGGATACGTAGACGCGGGCCATCCGATCACTCCTTGCCCTTGCCTTTGTCGCCGCGGCCGGACGGCTTGCGGTCACCGGGACCCGCGGCTGCGGGAACCGGTCCGTCGTCCTTCGGCTTCGGCGGCTGGGCATCCTTGCCGACGCGCTGCAGGTCGCTGGCCTCGCGCATCAGCCCACCCATCTTGGCGAGGTTGCCGCCCTCGATCCCGATTTCCTTCAGCACCTGATCGATCAGCGGCGCCTGGACGCGGTAGCGCAGCGCCGATTCGATCACCTCGTCGGTCGGCGTGCGCGAACTGCCGCCGCCATTGCCGGCCATGCCGCCGAGCCCGTCGACATGCAGGATGCGGATGCCCTCGATCTTCTCCATCGGCTTGACGCTTTCGCGGACGATGCCCTCGATCCGGTCCAGCAGCCGGCGCCGGAACAGGCCGTAGCGCGCTTCGTCGGTGAGCGCATTCTCGGCTTCGTAGAGCAGCTTCTGCGCTTCCGCATCGACCGCGGCGCGGATGGCATGGGCCTCGGCCTCGATGCGCTTTTCGTCGGCGTTCTTCCTGGCCAGCATGACTTCGACCGTGGTGCGCCGCTTGGCGTTCTCGCTTTCGCGCACCGTCTTGACGATCTCCTCGGCCTCCACCGCCTTGGCTTTCGCCATCTCCGCCTTCACCTGGGCGGCGGATTCCAGCAGCGACTTCTCGAAAATCGCGATCGCCTTGTCCATCACCGCGCTTTCGACCTCGCGCTCGCGATCGACCTCCAGCTTGCGCAGGTCGAGGTCGCGGCCAACACGGGCCTCGTCGAGGCCGCGCTCGGAGGCGATTCGCGCGCGCTCGATCTCCTCACGCGCTGCGATCTCGGATTCCTGAAGCGCCTGGTTGCGCGCGATGTCGAGCTGTTCGAGCGCCTTGCGGCGCTCCAGCCGCGCCACCTCCAGTTCCCGCTCGCGCGTGATGTCGACCTTTTCGATCTCCTGGCGCGCATTGATCTCGGCCGCGCGCACCGCGCGGTCGGAATCGACCCGCTCGATTTTTCGCGCGGAAGTGGCGATGACGCGCTCTTCCTCGGCGATCTCGATGGTCTTCTTCTGATCGATCTGCAGCACCTCGCGGCTCTTCGACGCGGCGATCCGGCCCTTGTCGATCGCGAGCTCGGCCTCGATGCGGCTGACCTCGACCGCATCGCGCTTCTTGATTTCGGCGGTCTCGATCGTCTTGGCTCGGTTGATGTCGAGGCTGCGGATCTCCAGATCGGAGGCGATCCGCGAGGCCGCGACCAATTGCTCCTGCGCGATGCGGGCGGTCTCGGTCGCCTCGCGGGCGGCGATCTCGGCGGCCTCGATCGCCTGCTGGTGGGCGATCTCGAGCTGCCGAACCGCCTCGTCGCGGGCGATGCGATCGGACGAGACGGTCTTCTCCTGGGCGATACGCTTGCGCTCCACCGCCTCGCGGGCGGCGATCTCGGCGCCTTCCAGCGTCTGGGTCCGGGCAATTTCCTGCGCCCGGGTTTCCTGTTCGGCGAGGATGCGATGCGCCGCGATTTCTTTCTCGTTGGCGATGCGCGCCGCTTCCACCGTATGTAACGCGGCGATCTCGGCCTCGTCGATCGCCTGGTTCCGGGTGATGGTCAGCGCCCGGACCCGCTCCTCCTGGACGATGCGGGCGGATTCCACCAGCTCCTTCGACGCGATGGTCTCCTGCTGCACGGTGCGGTCGCGGACGATCTCGCGCGCCAGCCGCTTTTCCTCCGCAGCGAGGCGATTGGCAGTGATCGCGCTGTTGCGGGCGATCTCCGCGGTTTCGGTGGCGAGCCTTGCTGCGATATCGGCCTCCTCGATGGAACGCCGCTTCGCGATGTCGAGGCTGGAGATCCGCTGCTCGTTGGCGATCCGGTCTGTGCTGACGGATGCTTCCTGCGCGATCCGGGCGCGCTCGGTGGATTCACGCGCGGCGATCTCGGCGGCCTGCAGCGCGCGCAGCTGTTCGATCTCGCGCTCGCGGATCTCGCGGTCGGCGGTGATCCGGGCCTCCTTGATCAGCTGGTCGTTGGCGATCCTCGCCTTCTCCACCGTCTCGCGCGCGGCGATCTCGGCCTGGTCGACAGTCTGGCTGCGTTCGATCTCGCGCTGGCGGACGTCGCGCTCGGAGGCGATCCTCGCCTCGCTGATGGCGCGCTCATTGCCGATCCGCGACTTCTCGATTTCCTCGCGCGCATTGATCTGGGCCTGTTCGGCCTCGGTGTCGCGCATCGCGCGCTCGCGGGCGATTTCGGCGCGCTGCACGGCGCGGCGCACCTCGACGTCGCGCTGCTGCTCCAGCCGCGCCAGCTCGCTCTCGCGCTCGATCTCGAGCGACTGTTTCTCCGCTTCGAGATTGCGCGAGCGGATCCGGATCATCGAATCCTGTTCAATGTCGTTGCGTGCCTTGCGCCTGCCCTCGATCTCTTCGATCAGCTGGGTGAGGCCCTCGGCGTCGAAGCGGTTCGAGGCATTGAAATATTGCAGGTCAGTCTGGTCGAGATTGGTCAACGCCACCGATTCCAGTTCGAGCCCGTTCTTGGCGAGCGCCTCGGCGGCGGCCTCCTTGACCCTGGCGAGATAGACCCCGCGCTGCTCGTGCATGTCCTCCATCGTCATTTCGGAGGCGACCGAGCGGATCGCCGAGACGAACTTGCCCGACAACAGCGCGTGCAGCGTCTCCGGCTGCATGGTGCGCCGGCCAAGCGTGGAGGCCGCCAGCGACACCGCCTCGGGGGTGGCACGGACGCGGACGTAGAAGTCGGCGTCGATGTCGACCCGCATCCGGTCGCGGGTGATGATGGCGTCGTCCTGGCCGCGATGCACCCGCATCTGCAGCACGTTCATGTTCACCGGCGTGATGTCATGGATGAACGGCAGCACGAAGGCACCGGCATCGATCACCACTTTTTCACCGGCGAGACCGGTGCGGACGAATGCCGCCTCCTTCGACGAGCGCCGGTAGAGCCAGTTCACCACATAGACGACGATCGCGATCACGATGATCGCGACGATCAGCCAGAGAATGAGCGCTCCGATCAGCTGGCCTGACATGTCTGTTCTCCCTCCACGAAGTGGTCTCGCATGGTCCGTTCAGCTGCGGCTGATGGCCTTGAATTTCCTGGTCTGCTCGCGGATCGCGACTTCCACCGGCAGCCGCTCCATCGAGGAGGCACCGTAGAAGCCATGGCAATGCCGCGAGGTCTTTATGACGAATTCGGCGTCCGCGGGCTCAGCCACCGGGCCGCCATGCACGAGAATGATCGCGTCGGGTTTCACCGCGAGCGCCGCCGCCGCCCAGGCGTCAAGCATGGCCGGGACCTCGCCGAGCTTCAGCGCGGTCCGCGCCCCGATCGCGCCGCCGGCGGTCAGTCCGAAATGGCAGACGATGATGTCGGCACCTGCGCCCGCCATCGCCGCGGCGTCGTCAGCCGAGAACACGTAGGGCGTCGTCAACAGGCCCTTGGCACCGGCCAGCGCGATCATCTCCACTTCGAGCGCGTAGGACATGCCGGTTTCCTCGAGCCCGATGCGGAAGCTGCCGTCGATCAGTCCGACCGTCGGAAAGTTCTGCACGCCGGAGAAGCCCGCGGCCTTCACCTCGTCGAGAAAGCGATCCATGCTGCGGAACGGATCGGTGGCGCAGACGCCGGCCAGCACCGGGGTGTTCTTCACCACCGGCAGCACCTCGGCGGCCATCTCCATCACGATCGCATTGGCGTCGCCGTACGGCATCAGGCCGGACAGCGAACCCCGCCCCGCCATCCGGAAGCGGCCGGAATTGTAGATCACGATCAGGTCGATGCCGCCGGCCTCCTCGCATTTGGCGGACAGGCCGGTCCCCGCGCCGCCTCCGACGATCGGCTCGCCACGGGCGATCATCGCGTGAAACCTGCCGAGAAGGATTTTCCGATCGATTGCTGCCATGCTGAGATCCTTCACCGGCCCGCCGCGCGTGCGCGCGGCCTTGCGCCTTGCCGCGCGCGAAAGTGCTGAACCAGCGCGGCTGCAAATGCCGGGCTGTTGATATGGTGGGGGACGCGGATGAGCTGGCGCGACGCCGTCTGCCGCACGCTCGCCTCCAGCGCGCCGAACAACGCCTCGCGCGCTGCTGTGTCGAAGAACGGCTTGCCCGCCTCGTCGAGCGCCGACACCCCGGCCTCCGGCAGCAGGAAGCGCACCGGACCCTCCATCAGATTGAGCCGCTCACCGATCCAGCGGCCCATCGCGGCATTCTCCTCTGGCAGTGTCCGCATCAGGGTCACCTGCGGATTGTGCTGATGAAGCAATCGGCCGCGGTAGCGCTCGGGCACGGTGTCGGGGGCGCCGAAATTGACCATGTCGAGCGCGCCGACCGAACCGACATAGGGAATCCGGGTGCGAATGATGGCGCCGAGGCGGTCTTCGGTCGCCGGAAACACGCCGCCGAACAGCAGGTCGGCGATCTCGGTGGTCGAGACATCGATCACCGCCGGCACCAGGCCGCCATCGACCAGTTTCTCCATCGACTGGCCGCCGATGCCGGTGGCGTGGAACACCAGACATTCGTAGTCGTCGCCGATCAGCTTCGTGACCTGCTGCACGCAGGGCGTGGTGACGCCGAACATCGTGAGGCCGACCAGCGGCCGGTCCTCGCCGGCGCGGCGGCGCGGCGGTGGCGCCTTGCTCGCCTCCAGCCGCGCCCGTGCCATGCCGGCCATCGCCTGCGCGCCGTTCGCCAATACCTGTCGCGAAATCGCGTTCAGGCCCTGAACATCGGTAACCGAATACATCATCATGATATCGGAGGGGCCGACATAGGCCCGCGTGTTGCCGGAGGCGACGGTGGAGATCATCAGCTTCGGCACACCGACCGGCAGCGCCCGCATTGCCGGCGTCGCCAACGCGGTGGCGCCGGAACCGCCGGCAGAAATCAGGCCAAGCAGCCTGACGCCGTCGTTGCCGGACTTGCCCTTCACCCAGGTTTCGAATGCCTCGGCCATCGCCGCCACGGCGGCGCCGCGATCGGCATTGAACACCCCGGCAGAACCGCGCGGGTGATGCAGCGCGATCTCCAGCGGCGGCACATCCGCGCCTGAGATCCGCCCCGCGGTCGACAGATCGACCAGCTTCACCGGCAGACCCGCCGCCTTGATGATGTCGGCGATGAAGCGAAGCTCCTCGCCCTTGGTGTCGAGCGTGCCGGCCACGGCGACGAACGGCTCATTGAGACCACCGACGCTGCGCCCGACCTTGCGATCGGATGTGGCGATCGCGGCGGCGACCGGCGCGCGGGTCATGGTGCGCGCGGATGCCTCGATCCGCGCCGCCGCGACATCAGGGCTCCACCGGGTCGGCACCTCCGGGTTCGACAGATAGACCCGGACCGGCGCATCGCCGCGCGGCGGCGCCGCGGTCCGGCGGCCGGCGGGTTCGTTCGCAGCGTCAGCCGGCAGTTCGGCAGCCTCGTGGCCGTGGCGGCCGACGCCGAGCAGGCGCTGCTGCAGGTCGCGATCGGCCGCCAGCCGCGCCGCCTCGATGACGCGGTTGACCCGGCCGTTGACCATGATCGCGACCGTGTCGGAGATCTCGGTCGCCACCCCGATGTTCTGCTCGATGACGAGGATCGCGACCTCGCCCTCCTCGCTCAGCCGCACCAGCATGTCCTCGACCTGCGCGACGATGACAGGCGCGAGGCCTTCGGTCGGCTCGTCCATGATCAACAGCCGCGGATCGAGCAACAGCGCCCGCGAAATCGCCAGCATCTGCTGCTCGCCGCCGGAGAGCTGCGAGCCGGCATTGTTCTTGCGCTCGGCCAGCCGCGGAAAGGTGTCGTAGATCCGCTCCGGCGTCCAGCTGCCGCGCATCCCGCGCTGCGCCAGCCGCAGATGCTCGTCGACACTCAGCGATCGCCACAGCCGCCGGCCCTGGGGCACATAGCCGACGCC
>NZ_JAUYQU010000268.1 GCF_030697065.1 Bradyrhizobium sp. | reverse complement strand
GGAGAGATCGGGATAGTACTTGCCGAGCTGGTCGGCCAGGAACATGCCCTTGAAGACCACGGTGCGGCACGACAGCGACACCGGGTAATAGCCGGCCAGGCCGCGGTCGCGGCGCTGGTAGATCGCCTGCGAGATCGACTTGCGCAGGATGTAGAGCTTCCGCTCGAAGTCGTCCTCGTTCTTCGCCGCACCATTGCGGGCGATGAACACCTGCATGTGAACAGGCTCGGTCGGCTTGACGGTTTCGCCGAGCGAGGAATTGTCCGACGGCACGTCGCGCCAGCCCAGCAGCACCAGTCCCTCGTCCCGGACCTGGTCGGCGATGATGCTCTTGATGATTTTGCGCCACGCCGTTTCCTTCGGCATGAACAGCGAGCCGACGGCGTACTCGCCCGGCTTCGGCAGCGTAAAGCCGAGTCCGGCGGCCTTGCGCGCAAAGAAGGCGTGCGGAATTTGCACCAGGATGCCGGCGCCGTCGCCGGCGCGCGGATCGGCGCCGACTGCGCCGCGGTGTTCGAGGTTGCACAGAATGCTCAGCGCATCGGTGACGATCTGATGCGACTTCTTGCCCTTGATGTTGGCGATGAAGCCGACGCCGCAGGAATCTTTCTCGAGCGAGGGGTCGTACAGGCCTTCGGCCGGCGGACGCCAGCTGAACTCGCGCGCGACTTCGGCCGCTTTCGCGGCCGGGGCCGCCGGCAGCGCATCCGTCACGAAGTTTTCGCGTTCGAACTCCGACCCGCTCATCTCACGTCCTCTCAATAAGGCTGAAGGCCTCACCGTCCGTTGGCGCACCTTGGGCGCTTGCGGCACCCACCGGGCCACCGCTCGTCCTCCGCGAGCCGCAATTTCGTAAATTCAGGCCTGGGCGTCCGGCGTCCCCGACGAACGGCCTTGCCTTTAACTTCCTGGCGCCTGGGCGCCATCTCTCGTTGCAATCCCTGTGCCGGGATCGCTCCGCAATTGAGACAGCTATGCTGTCCTAACTCAGACCATGCCAAATTTTTGTCTATCACACAAGCGCGTGAGAGTCGCTGGCTGCATGGCAGATCCGTGCGGTCTGCGGGGGGTAACCCCGCCGCGGATTTGAAGCAAACACGCCGCGATCCGGCCCAAGGACTGCCGGATTTGGCAAGGATGTTGCTGGCGGGATCAACGAGCGAAAACGCTCAGAGGCGTAGCAGGAGTGATTATCCGATGAAGCTGTTCACGGGATGGATCTTGTCGGCCGGGCTGTTGGCGGCGGCCGGCGCCGCCAATGCGCAAGTGCCGGCGCCCTATTACGATGTCGGTCGATCGTCTTACAGGGTCGTCTCCGACATCGGCGGGCCCTACGCGGCCATGCCACCGGAAGCGCCGATGCGCCATTACGGTCCGCGATTGCTGCCGCCGCATGAGGTTTACACGGTGCTGCGCGACAGCGGATTCTCGCCGCTCGGAGTTCCGGTGCGGCGCGGATTCTTCTACGCAATTTCGGTGGTTGATCGCGGCGGCGATGACGGGCGGCTGGTGATCGACGCCCGCACCGGGCGGATCCTGCGCTTCCAGCCGGCCCACCGGATGGACGACAATTTCGACGACGCCGGGCCTATCACTTTTGGCCCGCCCGGCCGGCCTCCTGCCGCCGATGTCAGGGCTGAACCGCGCCCGCTGAGCGCCGCACCGAGGGTGGCAAGCCGCACCACCGCGGTGCCGGTTCCGAAGCCGCGCAGCGAAGTCAGGCCGCTGGCGGCCGTGACGCCTGCCGCGCGGTCAGCCCAGCCTGCTGCCGGGCCGCCGGCCCGACAATCGGTTGCGGCGGCGCCGGTGAAACCGGATCCGCAAACCACCGGCCAGGCTGCGGCGCCCGCAGCCGCTGCTCCCGTCGTCGAGGCCAAGCCCGTGCCGCAGATCCTGCCGACCCAGGAGATGCCACAGGCACAGGGACTGGAGTAGGCTGCGAGGCACTCTATCCGCGTCGTTCCGGATCCCTGACAGAAACGACGATCGCAACCAAACGCCCCGGATTTTCCGGGGCGTTTTCGTGAGACCCGCGGCGATCACTTCATAATTGTCCGGCTTCCCAATCCGACGCGTCGTCGCGTCGCCAGGAAGCACGCCGGCATGGGTTCGCAGGAACCGCAAGTGTGTAAGGACGCCCGGACCGTGACCATCAGACGCGAAACATTAAACTCCCGTCATCTCGCGGAACGCAGGCATCGCGCTGCCGTTGACCTGCACCTGACATCATGAAGGAAAAGATATCTATGCCGTTTTACAAGACCATCTCCGCAGTTCTTCTGGCGGGCGTGACTTCCATCGCATCGCTTCAGCCGGCCGCAGCAGCGCCGCTGATGATGAGCCCGGGCAATACCCAATCTGCCATCAGCAATGTCGAAACCGTGCAATATCGCCGCGGGCACCGCGGCCCCGGTTTCGGCCACCAAGGCAGGCACCATCGCCATGGCTACAATCGCGGGTATCGCGGCAACGGAGCGGCGGTGATCGGCGGATTGGCGGCCGGCGCGATCATCGGAGGCGCCATCGCCAACAGCCAGGCGCGCGCCGGCGACGCGCATGCTTACTGCTCGCAGCGCTTCAGGTCCTATGACCCGGCGTCGGGTACCTATCTGGGCTACGACGGCAACCGTCACGCGTGTCCGTGATCATTGCCTGAATCAACGAGAAGGGCCGCGGACAGTCTCCGCGGCCCTCTTCATTTGCAGGCGCCGTCCAGCGCCCGAGCAGAACACGCTCTGGTATGGTACGTGAACGTCTTCGGCCAGTTGCGCCGGTAATGGGGATTTCAGTGACCGCTCGCCTGCGCCAGCTGCTGGACGACTTCGCGGAGACATTCTGGCTCATCCCGGCGTTGCTGGTGTTGGCGGGCGTGGTGGGTGCCCTCGGCCTGATCGAACTCGACCGCAGTGAACTGATCCCGCGCTGGTTGCTGGAACGATGGCTCTATGATGGCGGCGCAACAGGTGCGCGGACGCTGCTCGGAGCGATCGCATCCTCGACGATCGGAGTGGCGGGTACGGTATTCTCCATCACGATCGCGGCGCTGTCGCTGGCGGCCGGCCAGATGGGGCGGCGCCTGCTTCGCTACTTCACCCGCGATCGGGGTAACCTGGTCACCCTCGGGGTTTTTCTCGGAACTTTATGCTACGAGATGTTGGTGCTGCGAAGC
>NZ_JAUYQU010000258.1 GCF_030697065.1 Bradyrhizobium sp. | reverse complement strand
GGACTCGGCAACATGGCTGAGTTCACGGCCAGCAATCAGAAGGGAAAGCCTGGTTACGAGGGCTATCTTAACGACCGCGTTGTCCCCATTTCGTCGCTGCTGAAGGATGCAGGCTACAATACTTACATGGCCGGGAAGTGGCACATGGGCGAGGAGCCCAGGCACTGGCCGGCCGCTCGCGGATTCACGCGCGATCTTGCTCTGATACCGGGTGGAGGCAGCCATCTTGACGACATGTGGGGAGCGAAGGGCGAGAGGCAGCTTTATACCCGGAATGGAAAGGTCATCCAGGAGCTTCGTCCCGGGTTTCATTCAAGTGAAGACTATACGGCAGCAATTATCGACAACATCGAAGAGAATCGTGGGAATGGGAAGCCGTTTTTCGCCTATGTGGCGCTACAAGCTCCCCATGATCCTTTCCAGCTGCCTGCTGAATGGCTCGACAAATACAAAGGTCGCTACGATCAAGGTTATGACGTTACCCGCGCCACTCGTCTGGAGCGAATGAAGAAGCTCGGCATCGTTGATCCGAAGGCTGCCTCGTTTCCTCGGCTCGCGAACGTTCCTGCTTGGGCGGATCTTTCCGATGAGGCACGACGGCAGTCGGCACGTCAAATGGAACTCTACGCAGCCATGGTCGAGCACATGGATGCAAACATCGGGAAGCTCATTGAGTATTTCAAAGCAAAGAATCTCTATGACAATACGCTGATAATCTTCCTGTCTGACAACGGACCCGAGGGAACCATGTGGAACATGGCGGCGCCCTGGGACAACAGCAAGATTGAGAACTGGGGCAAAAAGGGGACGTTCATACAATATGGCGCTGCTTGGGCGCAGGTCAGCGCAGGTCCCTTCCGCCTGTTCAAGGGATATCTTTCGGAAGGAGGCATTCGTGCTCCGCTTGTCGTCTCCGGACGCGGCGTCAATGGAAGCGGCCGGATTTCCAATGCGGTCGCACACGTCATGGACATTCCGGCGACGATCCTGAATGCAGCAGGCGTGTCCCATCCCGGAAGTTATGAGGGGCGGGAGGTGGCTCCGCTGCAGGGGAAATCCCTGTCTTCGGTTCTGAACGGTTCTCGTGCTTCCGTTCGCGGTCCATCGGACTGGTTGGGCTGGGAGCTGTTCGGCAATCGAGCGATCCGACAGGACAACTGGAAATTGCTTTGGCTCTGCGAGCCGCACGGACCCGGCAAATGGCAGCTGTACGATTTGAAGGCTGATCCGGGGGAGATGAATGATCTTGCATCTGCGCGGCCGAAAGTCAGGGAGCAGTTGATCCGACACTGGGTCAAGTATGCGGAAGCGAACAATGTAATTTTGCCAGATAGCTCGCCGGTCTGTGCGAAGGGGAAGTGAGCGCTGGCGAAATGACCTACACCTACAACATCCTTGGTTTGAAGCGACTTGCGGCGGTGGATCGGCAAGGGCGGTATGGGCACGCTGTTGTCATCGGCAAGAATGTCGCCATAGGCCGGATCGAGCGGACCCAGTGCTGGGGGGATAAGAAGTGGAAGGTCGCAAGGCGGTGGTGTTGAAGAGGGGTCTGTCCGATTGAGAAGACTTGCGGCGCATAAGTGACGGGATTTGCGCCGCGCCTTCATCGCGCCGCGAATTACCAGGCTATTGAAAAGGCAAAAATGCGATGAAACCAGTTAGAGTAGCGGTCTCTGCACTTTTCTTCATGGCGCTTTCGGCATTTGCTGCAAATGCACAGCAGTACAAGATGCAAACGCCGGTGCCCCCGGGCGTGGCTATTCCCGACAAGGTGGAAACGCGCCTTGGGACCCTGAATTTCTTCGGCGGTTTTCCCGACGCGGCGACCGTCGAAAAGCTGTATGACAATCTCGACTTCCAGCGCGCCGTCCAGGCCTATCTGCTGGCGCTGCCGGTGGTAAACCAGGTCGCCAACCGCGACAACATTCTGAAAATCGGCCCCGCGAACACGACCGTGCCGATCTGGGAGACGTTGGTCGACTCTCGCACCACTGAGCTCACTGCCAACAACAACACGCCCTACACCTGGTTTTGGCTGGACCTCCATGACGGACCCATCGTCGTCGAAGCCCCTCCCAAGGTGCTCGGGTTGGCCGATGACATGTGGTATAATTGGAATGGTGACATCGGCCTCACAGGTCCGGATCGAGGGAAGGGCGGGAAATACCTTTTCTTGCCGCCCGGCTACAAGGGTGAGGTGCCGAAAGGTTACTTCATCATTCGTCCGAACTCGTTCAGCGTCTGGACAGCCTGGCGCAGCTTCCTGGTCAATGGTGATCCGAAGCCGGGTGTAGATGCCGTCAAGAAATTCACGAAGATCTACCCGATCAAGCAGGCGGCCAATCCGCCGAAACTGAATTTCGTCAATATGTCCGGCAAGCCGTTTAACATGGTCGGGCCGGCAGACTATCGGTTCTGGGAACTCCTCAACAAAGTCGTGCAGGACGAACCGACTGACAGCGTCGACCCCACGACTCTCGGCTTCTGGGCATCAATTGGAATTGCGAAGGGCAAGCCGTTTGCGCCCGACGACCGCATGAAGAAGATACTGACCGAAGCCGCCATTGTCGGTGACGCTACCGCACGCGCCACAATGTACAAATGGCGCGGGCCCGACGGCTATTATTATCCTGACAGCAAGAGTAATTGGCGGCTTGGTTTCATCGGTGGCTACAAGTTTGAGGAGAAAGGCGCCCGTCAGTTGAACGGTTACTCGGGCTTTTTCTTCTATGCAACCGGGGTAACGCCGGCGATGGATTCAAAAGCCGTCGGCGAAGGCTCGCAATACATGGCAGCCTTCGTCGACTCGAAGGGCGATGCGCTTGACGGCGGAAAGTCGTACAAGCTGCATTTGCCGCCGAATATTCCGATCAAGAATTTCTGGTCGGTCATCCTCTACGACAATCAGACACGCTCGATGATCCAGACTGACCAGCAATTCCCGACAGTCGGTAGTCAGACCGAAGGCCTCAAGGTGAACGCCGACAGTTCGGTAGACGTCTTCTTCGGCCCAAAGGCTCCCACGGGACAGGAAAAGAACTGGGTGCAGACGGTACCTGGTACGAGCTGGAACACCCTGTTGCGCCTCTATGGTCCGACACAGCCCTGGTTCGACAAGACCTGGCGGCCCGGGGAAATTGAACTTCAGCAGTAGCTTTCTTTCGCGATGCCGACGAGACTAACCGAGACTACTGGACAGCTGAAAGGTGAGGACCATGAAAAACAGCATTCTGACCGGGCCCCGGCTGACCGGTGCTCTCGCTATCACCGCGCTCGCTTTGCTTTCGCCGCAAACGGCGCACGCCGACGAAAGCGGCATTTCGTTCTGGCTGCCGGGGCTGTACGGCAGCCTCGCCGCTACGCCGACCACACCGGGCTGGTCGATCGCTGCCATCTACTACCATGCCAGCGTGGGCGCATCGGGTGCGGCGGCCGCGTCGCGGGAATTCCAGATCGGACGATTTTCACCGAACGTCAACATCGATCTGAACGTCGCCTTGCGCGGCCAGGCCGATCTGATGCTGATCGCGCCGACCTATACATTCGCGACGCCGGTGCTCGGCGGCCAGTTGTCCGCGACGCTCGCCAGCGTCTACGGCCGAAATTCCGCGAGCCTCGCCGGCATGCTGACGACGGCGGTGGGACCGATCGTGACCACGCGCAACGGTTTCCTCGAGGACGCGCTCGTCTCCTACGGCGACCTCTATCCGACCCTGAAGCTGAAATGGAACAGCGGCGTCCACAACTATATGGTTTACGGCACGGGCGCCGTTCCAGTCGGTGACTACCAAGCGGGCCGGCTCTCCAACATCGGCCTCGGCCACGGCGCCATCGACTTCGGCGGCGGCTACACCTATCTGAACCCCACGACCGGCACGGAATTCTCGGGTGTCGGCGGCTTCACCTACAATTTCAAGAACCCCGATACCCAGTATCAAAGCGGCATCGATTTCCATTTCGACTGGGGCGTGTCGAAGTTCCTGTCGAAGCAGGTCTTCGTCGGTTTCGTCGGCTACGCCTACCAGCAGATCACCGACGACTTCGGACAGCCGGCCGCTCTCGGCGGCTTCCGCTCCCGCGTTCTCGGCATTGGCCCGCAGATCGGACATATTTTTGCGATCGGAGCCAACCATGCGTTTCTCGGCCTGAAGGGATATGGCGAGTTCGACGCCGCCAACCGGGCATCCGGCTGGAACACCTGGCTGACATTCTCGATCTCGGAGGCTGTGCCCGCCAGCACGGTGACGCCGACCAAGCATCTGGTGCGGAAGTAAGCCTTCCGAATTGGCGCCAGTCACGCATCGACCTGGCGCTGATCCAGGTTGCGGTTTTCAAGAGTTTACTATCGGCGAGGCAAGGAGGTTCGCAGTGAAGCGTTTTCCGGCAGCTTTTTTCATCTTGACCTTGATGCTTGCGCCATCAATGGCTGCTGACGATGTGCCATTTGCTACACCCCCATTTCCCTCCGAACCCGCTGTGGCGACGCTTGCCAACATTATGACAAACATTCAGCTGCGCCATATCAAGTTGTGGTACATTGGAAAGGCAAAGAACTGGGATTTGCTCAACTATGAAGCTCAGAAGCTCGAAAAGGATTTCTATGTAGCGAGTGGATTTTACCGGAGTCTTCCAATCGATAACATCACGCTCGTAGCCCAGCCTCTGAGACGCTTGATGGAAGCGGCGAACAAAAAAGACCACTCACTCTACGTCAAGGCATTCGATGAACTGACCGCCGGATGCAACAGTTGCCACGAGGCGGGTCGAGTTGGGTACATTCGCATCCAGGTACCCAAGTCGTCTCCGTTTAGTAATCAGAACTTTGAACGCTGAATTGGCGCGGTCGCGATCTATGCCAGCAGGCATTTCTGGGTCATGAGCGATCTTGAAAAGGCGGGATCTTGAAATCTTCCCTGTGATTTGCCCTTCGTGTTCAAATGTCTTCGCGCGCCGAGCATCCCCGCCGGCGACCCCGTATCTGTGCATGGGGTTGTTTTCGATATTTTGGTGTTGAGCCGCCCCGGCCCCGCGGCCCTGGCCTCTAATCGACCGGAACGCCATCCGGTCCGCGGGTGACCAGCCGGGCCTTGGCCGCCTGCGCCTTGATGTGGGCGCTTGGCGCCACCACGTCGGTGGCCAGCCCGATCCGTTCCAGGAATCGGATGGTCAGCCAGGTATTGTCCATTTCCCACCAGCGGTGGCCATGGCGCGCCGAGCGGGGGTCGGCGTGGTGGTTGTTGTGCCAGCCTTCGCCGTTGGAGATCATGCCGACCACGAAATTGTTGCGGCTGTCCTCGTCGGTCTCGTAGCTGCGGTAGCCCCACAGATGGGTCACCGAGTTCACCGCCCAGGTGATGTGCCAGACCAGCACGGTGCGGACGAAGACGCCGAACATCAGGATGCTGAGTCCGGTCTGCGCGGCGGCCCCGGGCGATTGGCCCATCAGCCACGCCACGGCAAAACCGGCGGCGAAGAACAGCGGCATCTGGATCAGGTTGATCCAGACCAGCCAACCATGGCGCTCGAGCGCGACATAGAACGGATCGCGCAGGATGTCCTTGGCATAGCGCTCGTAGATGCCGAGCCGCGACAATTCGGGTTGATGCACCAGGATCCAGCCGACATGGGCCCACAGGAAGCTGGCCAGCGGGCTGTGCGGATCCGGCTGCTCGTCGGCGAATTGATGATGGCGGCGGTGGATCGCGACCCAGCGCGCCGGCGTTTCCTGCAGGCAGGACATCGCCACCACCACCATCGAATGCTCCAGCCATTTCGGACATTTCAGGCCGCGATGGGTGAGTAGCCGGTGGTAGCAGAGGTTGATGCCGAACAGCCCGCACAGATGGGTCAGGAGCATGGCAAGGATCAGACCGCTCCAGGAGAACCAGCCGGGCATGAAGGCCAGCAGCGCCAGGGCATGGTAGCCGGCGATCACGATGATGTAGGGCCAGTTGAGCTGGAACGGCCGCACGCCCGCGGGCAGCGACAGCCGGCCCTTGGCGGGAGCGGCACGATCCGCGGGGGCCAGAATCGCAGGCTTTGAGATCTCAGGCTTGGAGGCGGGGATTTCAACTGAAGTCATGGCGGAGGCGGTCCCATCTTTGCGCGAGACCCAGCCGGGCCGAACAGCCAGTTGCAGATATGGGGTGCGAATCATGGCACCGCTGCAAACCTTTGACCGAATTTGTTTATTTTTCCAAGTTGGCAGGCCGGGTTCCAATGGAGCGGGATCGGCCGCGGGCATCCCGATTTGCCGGCCGGATTGACATTCGACCGTTGCATGGCTTAGAAACCGGCCGTCCCGGGCGGTATGACCGCTGGCGGGAAAAATCTCATTTTGCCACTTTCGGCCTGTCGAAACACGGCCTTTCAAAGCATCAGGATTGTCCCATGAAGGTCCGTAACTCGCTGAAATCGCTGCGTGGACGCCACCGCAACAACCGTCTGGTCCGCCGCAAGGGCCGGGTCTATGTGATCAACAAGGTTCAGCGCCGTTTCAAGGCGCGCCAGGGCTGATCCAGGGTTGATTCCGACCGAGTCGAGGCTCGCGCCGGCTTCCGGCCTTCGCCAAGAACCAGCTCATCACGGGTCTTTGACGACTTGCTGCTTTGCAAGCGCGTTTTGCTGCGTCTAGACTTCGGCCATGGCAATCAGATTCCCCGGGCCGCGCCGCCACCTCGCAATGCTGGCCGCCGTAGCGATCGCCGCCGTATGGGCGGTTCCTGCGTCGGCGCAGGATCCGAGGTCAGCGCCGCCTCGCAGCCAGAAGAAGCTGCCAGAGCCGCCGAGCAAGCTGCCGAAGGTCGGCGCCGACAAGACGCGCGGACTGGATTTCCTGTTCGGCGCGCTGAAGGCGGCGCCCGATGAGGCCAGCGCCAAGCATGTCGAGGCCCGGATCTGGGCGATGTGGCTGCAGACGCCGAGTGATACCGCAGCCCTCCTGATGGTGCGCGCCAAGGCGGCGATGGACGCCAAGCAGGTGGACGTGGCGCTGAAGCTGCTCGATGCAGTGGTCAAGCTGCGTCCCGATTATGTCGAGGGCTGGAACCGGCGCGCGACGCTGTATTATCTCAAGAACGATTACGCCCACTCGCTGCAGGATATCGAGCAGGTGCTGGCGCGTGAGCCCCGCCATTTCGGCGCGCTGGCCGGGCTCGGCATGATCATGCAGGATCTCGGCGACGAAAAGCGCGCGCTCGACGCCTTCCGCAAGGCGCTCGCGGTCAATCCGCATCTGGAAAAGGTGCCGGAAATGGTCAAGACCCTGACCGAAAAAGTCGAAGGCCGCGACATCTGATCAGTGCAGAACGTTGCTGCCGTGTGGTGCCAGCCCGCCTCGGCTCGCCGCCGCGTAGGCCTTCGCCAGTTCGGCCTCCAGTTGCTCGTTGACCAGCAGCAGGGCTTTCAGCGCGCCGCGGATGTCGCCATTGCAGGTCGCCACGATGCGGTCGATGGCAGCTTCGTTGGCCTCGAAAGACATTGAATACCCTCCATTTACACCGCGACAACGCGAGGGGGCGGACAGGCGTTCCTGTGGATAGGGTGGACAGCGCGGCCGGCCGCAAGCGCGGCGCCCCCGCCTCGCAGTGTAGCGAAAGCGCCCGGCAGCACTATATGAAGGGTCATGTGACGCATGCATGAATTTGCCCCGCCAAAGTTCCCCTGCTTGAGAAAATCTGTGATCATCTTTCTGGCTCTGTTGATCGCCCCGATCACGATTTCGGCGGTGAAATACCTGCTGGGCGACCGCTCGGTCGATTGGCAGATCGCCGATCGCTCCAGCGCCGGCCTGTTGCCTTCTCCGCGGGAACACCCCGAGGCAGTGGTTCGCGTCTATGCCGCGCGGACGGTTCGCTGGCGTGGAATCTTCGCGGTCCACAGCTGGATCGTGGTCAAGGAGCGCGGTGCATCGCGCTACACCCGCTATGATTATACGGCTTGGGGCGAGCCGATCCGCATCAACGGGTTTGCCGCCGACGGACGCTGGTTCGGCGGCACGCCGGAGGCCGTCGCCGCCGCGGACGGCGAAACCGCCGAGCGCATGATCCCGAAAATCCGCGCCGCGGTCGAACGGTATGAACTCAGGTCCTATGGCGACTATCGCGCCTGGCCGGGACCGAACTCCAATACCTTCGTCACCGCCGTGATGGCGGCGGTGCCGGAACTGCAGGCCACGTTGCCGCCGACCGCCATCGGCAAGGACTTTCCCTATAATGGCGACATGTTTGGACCGACCGCTTCCGGGACCGGCGTCCGCTTCACGCTGGGCGGTTATCTCGGGCTGGCCGTCGGCTGGATCGAAGGGATCGAAGTCAATTTTTTCGGCGCGGTGTTCGGCATCGACCTGCGTCGGCCGGCCGTGAAACTGCCCGGACTGGGGCGTGTGGGTTTCAGCGTCTGACCGATTCGGGCTACGCTTGAAACCCGTATGCCGCGCAAGCGTAGCTCACTGGTGCACAAGATCGTCCGGATCATCTCCATGATATTGATAGCCGTCGCGGCCACGCTGGCGATCCTGGCGCTGATCACGCAGGCTGGCGTCTTGCTGCTGGAGCGCGCCTATCCGGCGCGAGGCAGGATGATCGAGGTGGCCGGCGGTGCGGTCCACGTCGTCGATACCGGGCCGCGCGATGCCGCGGGCCCCCCTGTCGTGCTGATCCACGGCGCCAGTTCCAATCTCGAAAGCATGCGGCAGCCGCTTGGCGCCAGGCTGGCCGAAAAGCATCGGGTGATCCTGGTCGATCGGCCCGGCCACGGCTGGAGCACGCGCGCGCGTATCGGGGATTCGACGCCTGATATCCAGGGGCGAATGATCGAGCAGGCGCTGGAGAAACTCGGCATCGACCGCGCCGTTTTCGTGGTCCATTCGTGGGCCGGCGCGCTCGGCGCGCGGATGGCGCTGGATTATCCGCGGCGTGTCGCCGGCCTCGTGATGCTTGCGCCGGTGGCCTATCCGTGGCCGGGCGGCGTCGGACAATACAACAAAATCATCAGCACACCGGTGATCGGTCCGCTACTTGCCCACACCATCACTCTGCCGCTCGGCTATTTGCTGGCCGAACCCGGCGCCCGCGGCGTTTTCCTGCCTCAGATCATGCCGGACGGGTTTGTCCGGGACTCGGCGACGCCATTGCTGCTGCGGCCGCGCGAGTTCATCGCCAATGCGCAGGATCTGGTCACCCTGAAGGAAGCGGTCAGGGAACAGGCGCCGCGCTACGCCGATATCACGGCGCCTGTCGTGGTGATCTCGGGCGACGGCGCGGACAAGACCGTATCGACCAGCATCCATTCGCGCCCGATCGCCGCCGCCGAGCCGAATGCGAAACAGATCGTGTTGCCGGATGTCGGCCACATGGTACAGCACGCCGCACCTGAACTGGTTGTCGCCGAGATCGCCGCGATGATTGGCAGGATTGCGCCCGGCCCGGCCGCTGCGGCTCAACGGTCGCAATAAAAACAGCGCGGCGGTTGCCCGTCGCGCTGCTGGTGTTTCCGATGCCGGCCTATGCCGGGCTGAGGCGAGCTCAGCTGTAGATTTCGAACAGGCCGGCGCCGCCCTGGCCACCGCCGATGCACATGGTCACGACGCCCCATTTGGCCTTGCGCCGGCGTCCCTCCTGCAGCAGATGGCCGGTGCAGCGCGCGCCGGTCATGCCGAAGGGATGGCCGATCGCGATCGAGCCCCCGTTGACGTTGTACTTCTCGGGGTCGATGCCGAGCTTGTCGCGGGAATACAGGCACTGGCTGGCGAACGCTTCGTTGAGCTCCCAGAGGTCGATATCCTCGATCTTGAGCCCGTGGCGCTTCAGCAGCTTCGGCACCGCGAATACGGGACCGATTCCCATCTCGTCGGGCTCGCAACCCGCCGACGCCCAGGCGACGAAGCGGCCGAGCGGCTGCAGGCCGCGCTTTTCCGCGTCCTTGGCTTCCATCAGCACGACGGCGGCGGCGCCGTCCGACAGCTGGCTGGCATTGCCGGCGGTGACGTATTTTCCGGGACCCTTTACCGGCTCGAGCTTGGCGAGGCCTTCCATCGTCGTCTCGGGCCGGTTGCATTCGTCGCGATCGACCGTGTAGTCGACGATGCTCTCGGCCTTGGTCGCCTTGTCGACCACCTTCATTTTGGTCTTCATCGGGACGATTTCGTCCTTGAACTTGTTGGCCTGCTGGGCGGCAGCCATGCGGCGCTGCGATTCCAGCGAGTACTCGTCCTGGTATTCGCGGCTGAGCTTGTAGCGCTCCGCGACGATATCGGCGGTGTCGATCATCGCCATGAAGATGTCGGGCGCCACCTTGAGCAGGTCCGGGTCGACCACTTCCTTCGGCAAGGGGCCGCCGGGCATCGAGATGCTCTCGACGCCGCCGGCCACGATGCAATCGGCGCCGTCCGAGCGGATCGAGTTGGCGGCCATCGCGATGGTCTGAAGTCCCGACGAGCAGAAGCGGTTGACCGAAACGCCGGCGGTCGACTTCGGCAGGCCTGCGAGCAATGCGGCCTGGCGGCCGATATTGGGCGCGCCATGCGCGCAATTGCCGAGGTAGCTATCCTCGACGTAATCCTTCTCGACGCCGGCGCGCTCCACGGCGTGCTTGATGGCGTGGGCCGCCATCGACATCGGCGGAGTGATGTTGAACCCGCCGCGGCCGGACTTCGCCAGTCCGGTTCGCGCATAAGAAACAATGACCGCTTCACGCATTTTCTTGATCTCCCTTTGAAGCGGCCAGTATGCCCCGCAATAGATTGCAAGCGTAGGGAAATTTCGCTGGCGACGGTAAAATATCGACCTTTGACGGCATCGAATTGCCCGCACGTTCCGCTGTGCGGAAAGACTTCCGGATCGGCTCTCCCGGGCGATGGATTTTGCGCCGGGGAAGGCCTAGCGTTTTGCTTTCGCGGGATCGTTTGCGGCTTGCTGGTCGGGCGCTGTCAGGTGCCCCGGCTCGGGACGAAGTGACGCTTGATCCATGGCAATGACCGCCGACGACATCCTGGCTCACCCGGCGCTCGCGCCATGCGTTCGCGGCCAGGCGCAATCGCTGCTGCAGATCCAGGAAGCCAGTCCGCGGATCGCCTCGCTTTTTGCGACCCAGCAGCGCTGGCTGATGGCGCATGCGGCGCTGGCAAAGTATTTCCGCAACGCGGCGAACGATCCGGGCGCCGGGCTGCTTGCCGAGCGCTTCCTCGAACTCGTCCAGCACCACAAGCTTGCGAGTCGCAACACGGCGTCGGCCTTTCTGAAGGAGTTGCTGAAATACGACATGATCCGTTTCGTCGCGGGCAGCGAGGGCAGGCGCCACCGTCCGATCGAGCCGGTGCCGGCGGTGCTGATGGCGCTGTTTCACTGGCACGCGCTGCATCTTGGCACCCTCGACGGGCTCGATGGCGGTGCCCGGGCGGCGGGCTTCCGGGCCCGGCCGGACTTGCTCGGCGCGATCCAGCCGCTGATATCGGATGGCCTGATCGGCTCGGGCGACGTTCGCAAGCCGGGGCGGACTTTCTCGCTGTTCACCTGGGTCGACGAAGGCGGCATCGTGATGGATCGCCTGATCGTCGGATGCCAGCAAGGTGCCGACGGCCTCGCGCGCATTCGGACCGATGTGACCTCGATTGCCGGACTGGCGCAGCGGCTCAATCTGTCGCGGACCCAGCTCGGCCGCAAATTTGCCGAGGCCGAGGCGATGGGAAGCCTGGGCTGGTCCGGGCCGCGGGGCAAATCGCCACTGTGGGTGTCGGCGGACTTCCGGCGCGAATATCATGTCGCGCAGGCGGTGAAGCTCGCGATCATCGATGCGGCTTTCGAGGCCTGTGTAGTGCACGGCCGGCCCACGGCCGGTGCCGTGGCGCCGGCATAACGCTGCCTTTTCTGCATCCGACCATTTTTGGGGGTCGGCGTGCCCTGATCTGTACAGCGCGTCAGCCGATCTCTATCGATGAGGCAATCTGAGCGCATGTTGCTGTTCGGCAACGGACTCCCACCCATGGAACCGCTAGCTTTCAAATCCCTGCGTTTTTTCGTGATCGCATATCCGCGACTCTCCGGAGCAGCCGTGCACAGATTGTTGGTGGCTGCGTCCTTGCTGCTCCCCGCGGCTGCCTTGGCCCAGGATATTCCGCACCGGGTGCGGCCGGAGACCGTGCCGGATAGCTGGGCTGCCCCCTATATCGGCGCCTACTACGCGGTGGCTGCTGGCGGACGGTCGAGCGAATTGGCCGACGAGGCCAATATATCGTCATCGCAAACAAGCCTGATGAAGGGCGACTTCTCCGGCCCGGTCACGGGATCGATGGTCGAACTGTTCGCCGGCCGCAACTGGCGCTTCGGCAATTTCATCGTCGGCGGCCAGGTCGAGGCGACCGTTGCGAGCGATATCGCTGCCAGCGTCACCGGTCCCCTGCAGTTGAATCAGGTCCGACGTTTTGGTGGCGTCATCTTGAGTTCTTGGTCGGGCCCGACGACGAACGGCAACGATCCGCAGCTCAGGTTCAGGGCCGGCCTCGTCGGCCGCGCCGGCTTCCTCGTGCGGCCAAATTTGTTGCTGTACGGCCTCGCCGGGCTCGAATTTGGTCATTTCATCTTTCCCGACGACGACGACGCATTCGGCAGCGCCAACCGCAACTGGGCGTTGGGCTACACCGCGGGCGCCGGTTTGGAAGCGCGTTACGACGATCACTGGTCGCTGCGTGCGGAATATCGATATCTGCATTTTGCGACCGCCCGCAGCGAAGTGCGCGATATCGGTACCTACCTGTCCTCGATCCGCCATCATGAGGTCGACATGCATGTCGGCAAGGTCGGGCTGGTCTACAGCTTCGGCGGATCCGGGCCGTCATCGGCGATGGCGGCCATTCCGCCCTTGTCGCGCCAGGTATGGGCGGACAGTTGGGCCGGCCCCTATGCCGGAATCTATTTCGGCGCCGGCGCGGGGCACGCCGCCGAGAACTATTCCAGTGTGAGAAACCTCACCAATATCTGGGGGGCCGACACCACCACGACCAACCAGACCAAGCGCGGCCAGTTCGCGGGCGGGATGGACGGCTCGATGAACGAGGTGTTCCTCGGCTACAACTGGCGCAGCGGCAGGGCCGTCGCCGGCGTGCAGGCAGAGGGAACGCTGTTCAGCGACGTCGGCCTGAAACCGGTCGGCGCGCTGACGACCACAATGTCTTCGGCCATGAACGGCGTCGCCGATCCCACGACGCTAGACGTCCGGCCGGGCTGGAACAACCAGCAGCTGCGCTCGATGGTCGGCCTGGCCGGCCGCGCCGGTTTTCTCGCCACGCCCGACCTGTTGCTGTACGGCGTGGGCGGCGTCGAATTCGGGCACTTCGTCTATCCGCGGGGCAGGGACGCCATCGGCGGAAACAACGGCAAATGGGCGCCGGGCTACACGGCGGGCGCCGGCGCCGAGCTGCGCATGACCGACCACTGGTCGCTGCGCGGCGAATATCGCTATCTGCATTTCGACGTCGACCGCAACGAGACCATCGGCTCCGCCTCGGTCGAGGCCATCTCCGGCGACACTTCGGAGGCTACCACCAATACGGCGCGCCAGACCGCGGCGGATTTCCATATCGGCAAGATCGGCGTGGTCTACAAGTTCGGCGGCGCCGGTCCCGCCTCGGCGATGGCCGCCATGCCGCCTTCCCTCGCTTCAACCTGGACGGACGGCTGGGCTGGACCCTATTTCGGCGCCTATTTCAGCGCCGGCGCTGGCGTTGCGCGCGGCGACTTTGCAACGATCAGCACGAGCTCGTCAGTTACCTTTCCGCAGAACGCCGCGCTCGCCGGCACCATGACGGGAATGCAGACTGATCTGTTCGCCGGCTACAGTCTGCGCAGCGACAGGTTCGTCGTCGGCGGGCAGGTCGAGGCCACGCAGTACGGCGATGTCGCCGTCAAGATGGCAGGTATGCAGACGACGTTGCTTCCGCCGACCAGCGTTCAAACCTCGACCCTCGATCAGTCGGAGCGACTCCGCTCCATGGTCAGTGTGGTCGGGCGCGCAGGCTTCCTCGCGACGCCGAACCTGCTGCTCTATGGTCTCGGCGGCCTGGCGCTCGGGCATTTCAAATATCCCGAACAGGGCGACCGTTTTCCCGATCCCGTCGGCAAATGGGTGGCCGGCTATACCGTCGGCGCCGGCGGCGAACTGAAGGTCGCGCGGCACTGGTCGCTGCGTACCGAATACCGCTATCTGCATTTCGACATCGAGCGCGGCGCGAGCTACGACATCTTCCCGGCTGCCGGTGGCTCGACCGCAGTGTCGTTCGCGTCCCGGACCAGCACGGATTTCCACCTCGGCAAGGTCGGCCTGGTCTACCGAGTCGGCGAGGACTCTCCTTCCGCAATGGCTGCGTTGCCGGGCAGCGCCGAAGCCTGCTGCGATCGCTGGACCGGCTTCTCGGCGGGTATCTACGGCGCGGGCGGTGCGGGCCGCGTGCGGGACGCGATCACCTCGTCTTCGGATAATCGTACTCTCTTTCCACCGCCGGTTATTCTTTCCGGAAGCAATGATTTCCAGTCCGGCGAACTGGCGGGTGACGTCAGCGGCGGGATGATCGACCTGTTCGCCGGATACAATTGGCGTGCCGGTCAATTCGTGATCGGCGGACAGGTGGAAGCGACTGTTTTCGGCGACGTCGGCATGAAATCGCGCGGTACGCTGGTCGGCACTTCCACCTCGCTGGTCCCGCCGTTGACGACGGTTCCCACCATCGACCAAGCCGAATTCGCGCAGTTGCTGCGGTCGCGGGCGGGCCTGATCGGCCGTGCCGGCTTGCTGGCGACGCCGAACCTGCTGGTCTACGCGCTCGCCGGCGCCGAGTTCGGGCATTTCACTTTCCAGGACACCGTGGACCAGCTTGGCGGTGCCTATGGCAAATGGGCGTTCGGCTATACGGCCGGCGCCGGCGCCGAGTTGAAACTGACCGACCGCTGGTCGGTGCGCGGTGAATATCGCATCATGCGTTTCAATCTCGACCGCGAGGCCGCCAATGTCTTTACGCACACGGATGTCGGATTTGCCATACTCAGCGCGAACAGCAGCACCGCTCACACCCGCACGGATCTCCATCTCGGCAAGGTCGGCGTCGCCTACACCTTCTGCTATTGCGACTGACCGGATGGCCCTGCTCAGCGGCCTGCGGCGCGTCCTGGCATTCGCCGTGGACAAGCCGGGCAACGCCTGCAGCGTTGTCGGAAGTCGCGGCTATCGGCTGGTCAGGGTGTTGCTGATGCGGGTGACCACGCGATCCCACTGGCGTTTTTCGGCGGCCGGATAGTTGATCAACACGCAATGGGCAAAGCGACCGGCAAAATTGCAGCGATTGTACCAGATCCTGCCGTTGCGGACGCTGGAGACGACGAAGAATCGCGGCGTCACCCGCTTGTAGATTATGCCCGGCGGCGGATTTTTCCGGGCCAGGAAGACAGCCGGCGACAGTCCCCTGTCGTTGGCCACCGACTGGACGGTCAGATCCGCGCGCCGGTCCGGAGTCAGGAAGCGGCCGCCATATCCACCCTCCGGACTTCCGGCACCTTCTGTGAATATCGAGGCTGGAATGTCAACCGCAGCTCCGGTCTCGGGGACATTGTACCTGACCCAGTCGATGGTCGCCGGCGCGGCCCGCAGGGGCGTAGGCGCAGCGAGAGCCGAGGCAATGGCCAAAGCGATGCAATGACGGCGCAGGTCCATGATATCCTCCTGCATCACAATGTTGGCGAACGGTCTTCGTTCCGCGATGCCGATGACGGTTTGCAATTCTGCGCGGGACGAACGTCGGCGAGCTACCCAAAGCCGTTCAGACGTGCTTGATTTCCCATCTTAAATCAACCAGCCGCGAAGCTGCAGGTGCCCGCAGCCGGCTCGGGAGGCGCGACCGATGACCATCATGATGCCGGCTTCCGATCAGGCGGTTCTGGCGCGCCGCGACGAGATCGTGGCGGCGCTGCGCGCGATCGTGCCGGGCGAGGGCGTGATCGACAGCGCGGCCGAGATGGTGCCATACGAGTCCGACGGGCTGATGGCCTATCGCCAGCCGCCGATGGTGGTGGTGCTGCCCGACACCACCGAACAGGTGTCGCAGGTCCTGAAATACTGCTTCGAGCAGGGCATCAAGGTGGTGCCGCGCGGTTCCGGCACCTCGTTGTCCGGCGGCGCGCTGCCGCTGGCCGATGGCGTGCTGCTGGGGCTGGGCAAATTCAAGCGCATCCGCGAAATCGATTTCGACAACCGCGCTGTCGTGACCGAACCGGGGGTCACCAACCTCGCCATCAGCCAGGCGGTCGCCCATGCCGGATTCTACTACGCGCCCGATCCGTCGTCGCAGATCGCCTGCTCGATCGGCGGCAATGTCGCGGAAAATTCCGGCGGCGTGCATTGCCTGAAATACGGCATGACCACCAACAACCTGCTGGGCTGCGAGATCGTGCTGATCACGGGCGAAATCATCAGGATCGGCGGCAAGTCGGCCGAGACTTCGGGCTACGACCTGATGGGCATCATCACGGGGTCGGAAGGCCTGCTCGGCGTCATCACCGAAGTCACGGTGCGGATCCTGCAGAAACCTGAAACCGCCCGCGCCTTGATGGTCGGTTTCGCGCAAGTCGAGGCGGCCGGCGAATGCGTGGCGCGGATCATCGGCGCCGGCATCATTCCGGGCGGTATGGAAATGATGGACAGGCCCGCGATCCACGCCGCCGAAGCCTTCGTCCATGCCGGCTATCCGCTCGACGTCGAGGCGCTGCTGATCATCGAACTCGATGGTCCCGGCGTCGAGGTCGATGAGTTGATCGGCCGCGTCGAGGCGATCGCGCAAGGCTGCGGCTCGACCACGCTGCAGATTTCCACTTCTGAAGCCGAGCGCAATCTGTTCTGGGCCGGCCGCAAGGCGGCGTTTCCGGCGGTAGGACGGATTTCGCCGGATTATCTCTGCATGGGCGGCACCATTCCGAGCGGGGCGCTGCCGCAGGCGCTGGCGCGGATCCGCGACCTCTCGGAAAAATACGGCCTGCGGGTCGCCAATGTGTTTCACGCCGGCGACGGCAATCTGCATCCCCTGATCCTGTACGATGCCAACCAGCCCGGCGAGATGGACAAGGCCGAGGCGTTCGGCGCCGACATCCTGAGGGTCTGCGTCGAACTCGGCGGCGTGCTGACCGGCGAGCACGGCGTCGGCGTCGAGAAGCGCGATTTGATGCCGGAAATGTTCTCGGAGATCGATCTCAACCAGCAGCAGCGGCTGAAATGCGCGTTCGACGCGCAGGGCCTGCTCAATCCCGGAAAGGTGTTTCCGACCCTGCACCGCTGCGCCGAGCTCGGCCGCGTGCATGTGCATGGCGGCAAGCTGGCATTCCCTGATCTTCCGCGGTTTTAGCCATGATACCCGCCCATTTTCCAGTCGTCATACCCCGCGAAGGCGGAGTATCCAGTATGCCGCTCTGCCGGTGTTTGACTTCGGCTGTAGCGAATACTGGATCGTCCGCCGGAGCCTGTCATCGGGTGGCGCTCCGCGCCGACCCGGTGGCGGACGGTGACGACCAAGTCCGGACCTGAACGCGTGGATACCCTGAAAATACGTGACGCCAAGGACGTCGAGGACGCGGTGCGCGCGGCTGTTGCCAGCGAGCAGCCGCTGGAAATCATCGGCCATGGCTCGAAGCGGCTGATCGGCCAGCCGATGGCGACCAATGCCCTGCTGGATTTGTCATCGCTGAATGCGGTCGTGGCCTACGAGCCCAATGAGCTGATCATCACCGTGCAGGCGGGCGCCCCGCTGTCCGACGTGCTCAGCCTGATCGATTCCAGAGATCAGCAGTTTGCGTTCGAGCCGATCGACACTTCGGCGCTGCTGGGCACGCCCGAACTCGGGACCGTGGGCGGCATGATCGGCGCCGGCCTTGCCGGCCCCCGCCGCATCCGGGCGGGCGGCGCGCGCGACCATCTGCTGGGTGCGCACGCGGTGTCCGGGTTCGGCGACAGTTTCAAGGCCGGTGGCAAGGTGGTGAAGAACGTCACCGGCTACGACCTCTGCAAATTGCTGGCGGGGTCGTGGGGCACGCTCGCGGTCATGACGGAAGTGACCCTGAAGGTGATGCCCAGGCCGGAAAGCGAACGCACGCTGCTGCTGCGCGGGCTCGACGACTTGACCGCGAACCGGGCGATGACTTCGGCGCTCGGCTCGCCGTTTGACGTATCGGGGGCGGCACACCTGCCTGCGTCGGCGTTTCGGGCCGATATCGGCGGGCTTGCCGATTTGGGATCGGCGGGAGAGGCGCTCACGCTGCTGCGGCTGGAGGGCATTACGGTCTCGGCGGTGCATCGCGCCAAGGCGCTGGCCGCGTTGCTGGCGCCGTTCGGCGTGGCCGAAATTCTCCAGGACGCCGCCTCGGCGGCGGCCTGGGGAGCGATTCGCGATGTCAGACCGTTTGCGGCCGACGGCGCGCTGGGCGCGTGGCCGGTGTGGCGGATCGTCTGTCCGCCGGCGGCGGGCGGGGCGCTCGGCCAAGCGCTGTCTCGCGCCACCGGCGGCGACGTGGTCTACGACTGGGGCGGCGGCCTGATCTGGGCGGCATTACCGCCGAAACCGGATGCGCAAGCGGCGCTGCTGCGTGCGCGCGTCAATGCCGCCGGCGGCCATGCCACCTTGATCCGGGCACCCGAACAGGTGAGGCGCAATATCGATGTGTTTCATCCGCAGCAGGAGGGCCTTGCGGCGCTCGGCGAGCGCGTCCGGCACAGCTTCGATCCCAGGAGCATCCTCAACCGCGGCCGGATGACCAGAGGGGCCGCGACATGAAGACAGAATTCAGCCTGGCCCAACTTGCCGATCCCGATATCGCGGAGGCCGACAGGATCCTGCGCGCCTGCGTGCATTGCGGCTTCTGCACCGCGACGTGCCCGACCTACGTGCTGCTCGGCGACGAACTCGACAGCCCGCGGGGGCGGATCTACCTCATCAAGGAGATGCTGGAAAAGAACCGGCCGCCCACCCGGGAGGTGGTCAAGCACATCGACCGTTGCCTCTCCTGCCTCGCCTGCATGACCACCTGTCCGTCCGGGGTGAACTACATGCATCTGGTCGATCAGGCGCGGGTGAGGATCGAAAGGGATTACACCCGGCCGCTGACCGAACGGGTGCTGCGCGCGGTCCTCGCCTTTGTGCTGCCGCGGCCGCAACTGTTTCGCTGGAGCATGGTTCTGGCGCGACTTGGCCGACCGCTCGGCGCCTTGCTGCCGACCCCCCAAACGGCTGCGGCGTCGCCGGGTTTGTTGCGGCGGATCAAGGCGATGCTGGCGCTGGCGCCGGCCAGGCTGCCGCCATCAGGACCGGCCGGGGGTAGCGTTTTCCCGGCGATCGGGGAGCGGCGCGGACGGGTCGCGCTGTTGCAGGGTTGCGCCCAGCAGGTGCTGGCGCCGCGCATCAATCAGGCCGCCATCAATCTGCTGACGCGGCACGGCATCGAGGTCGTGCTGGTCAGGGACGAGCAATGTTGCGGCGCGCTGACCCATCATCTCGGACGCGACGGCGATGCGCTGGCAAGGGCCCGCGCCAACATCGGCGTCTGGCTCGAGGAGGCCGGACGGGACGGTCTCGATGCCATCCTGGTAACGGCATCGGGCTGCGGCACGGTCATCAAGGACTATGGCTTCATGCTGCGAGAGGACCGCGATTTCGCCGGGCCGGCTGCCACGGTTTCCGCGCTGACAAAGGATATCACCGAGTATGTCGGCGGCATCGAACTGCAGCCATCGCAGCAACTGCGCGACATCACCGTCGCCTATCACTCCGCTTGTTCGCTGCAGCACGGGCAGAAAATCACGCAGGCTCCGAAAGAATTGCTTTCCAAGAACGGATTCGTGGTGAAAGATGTGCCGGAGAGCCATTTGTGTTGCGGTTCGGCGGGGACCTACAACATTCTCCAGCCCGACATTGCGAGCAGATTGCGCGATCGCAAGGTCGCCAATATTGCGACAGTGAAGCCGGACATGATTGCTGCGGGCAATATTGGATGCATGGTTCAGATTGCCGGTGGTACGTCAGTTCCTGTGGTGCACACGATTGAGCTTCTCGATTGGGCGACAGGCGGTCCCCGGCCAGGATCGAACTGAATCGATTGGCCCCGTCCGGAAGCGGACGACTTGAAGCGCCTGATAGACATTTGATCGGCAACAGGAGGTTCACGATGGCTAAAGGGAAGAAGAGCAAGAAGGGCAAGAAGGCGAAAAAAGCCAAGGGGAGTCTGGTGACGGCGAAGAAGAAATCTTCGAAGAAGTCGTCGAAGAAGGCCAAGAAGTCTGCCAAGAAATCCGCGAAGAAATCCGCGAAAAAGTCGGCCCCGAAAAAGTCGGCCAAGAAATCGGCCAAGAAATCGACCAAGAAGTCGGCCAAGAAGTCGGCGAAGAAAGCCAGCGCCAAGAGCAGCCCGGCTCCTGCCAAGAAGGCGGCCGCCAAGCCCGCAGCCCGCAAACCCGCCGCACGCAAGCCTGCAGCCCCGAAACCCGCCCCGGCCCCCGAGCCGATGGCTGCCCCGGCGCCGGCGCCTGAAGCCGCGGCTCCGAGTTGGGCGTCTCCAAGCCCCGAGGCCTCGAGCCCCGCTGCGTCATGGGGCGCACCCTCCAGCGGAGACGACGACAAGTAGCGGGCTCCGCTCTGTCAGCAGATCACGATCAGGCCGCAGCGCCAGCCGCTGCGGCTTTTTCTATGGGCGGGGTCGTGGAAGTGACTTCGCAAGGGCGCGCCGATTCGCGGAGACCAATCAATTGGCCGCGACCTCCGTGGTTCTGCGGGACCAACTGTGCCCAAAATGCATTGCAATCAACATACGGAGTCCAAAAATTGTTGTTGGAATGCAACACCCGCCGACAACATCTTCCAAAACTGTCATAAAGCCTAAAAAGGCGGCAGATGCTTGTCTTTTTGGCTTCACGCAACCGGTAGGGCGTTCCAGATTGCAATCAGGTTAAGGAATTTGGTTGCAGTCGGTTATCGCACTGTCCCTGGGGGGACGCCGGAACCGGACTGTTTTAACGGTGATGGGGATCGTCATGAAGAAGTTGGCTTTGTTAGCAACGGCGCTGGCAATGGTATCGGGTTCGGCTGTCGCGGCGGATATGCGTGTCAAGGCCTACAAGGCCCCGCCGCCGGTGGCGTTCGATCCGTGGGATATCGCCTTCGGCAGCGCGATCATGAACGACTATGTGTTCCGCGGCATCACCCAGTCCAACCACAAGGCTGCGGTCTCGGCCTACTTCGAGCCGCGCTACAATATCAACCCGAACTTGCAGCTCTATGTCGGCCTCGGCGGCGCCAGCATTTCTTTCCCGAACCGCGCAGCGGCGGAAATCGACGTCTACGGCGGTATCCGTCCGACCTTCGGCATGTTCGCCTTCGACTTCGGTGCCATCGGATACCTCTATCCCGGCGGACAGTGCTTCAATGCCGCCGCCATTCCTGGCTCGGGCATTCCCGGATCCGATCCGAGCTGCGCCGTAAGTCCGTTCGGCAATTCCGATCCGGTCACCGGCGGGCTTCCGATCAACGGCAACTTTGCCAAGAAAAAAGCCAGCTTTTTCGAAGGCTACGCCAAGGTCAACGTAGCCATCAACGACATGTTCTCGATCGGTGCCAGCGAATACTATTCGCCGAACTTCCTGAACACCGGCGCCTGGGGTAACTACGCCGCGGTCACCGCCAAGTTCACGGCACCCAGCTCCACCTTCGGCTCAAGCGGTCTCGGCATGTACATCTCCGGCGAGTTCGGCCGCCAGTGGCTTGGCACTTCCGATGCGTTCTACGGGGTTCCCGCCTTCCCGGCCGGCATCGACTACGCCGACTACAACACATGGAATGTCGGCATCGGCTTCACCTACAAGGTGTTCACGCTGGACGTGCGTTACTCCGACACCAACCTGTCGAAGGGCGACTGCAACGCCTTCACCAGCGACTACACCGCCAAGTTCGACGGCAGCTTCACCCCGATCAACCCGGGCGGCTTCGGCTCGGGCTGGTGCGGCGCGACGGGCATCGTCAAGCTGTCGGCTGACCTGACCGCGATGACCAACCTGAAGTAAGTCATTCCCTCGAAACCTTTGGGGCGGCAGAGCGATCTGCCGCCCCTTTCTTTTGCGCTGGTCCTGGGTGCGGTGCGTCAGCTTGCGGGAAGGCGATCGCCCGCAACGACCAACGGACAAATTCAGGCAGGAGCCGAGTTGCGGGATTATGTCGGCTTGACGTCCTCGCCGCCTCCGCGCAATGCAAATCCATCGCCATCGCGGGTCAGTGCGACCTGGCGCTGGTGGAAGGCGTCGAGCGTCGAGCGATGGCCGATCGAAATAATGGTCGTGGCCGGCAGTTTCTCCCGAAGCAGACCATAGAGCGCCGCCTCAGAAGGCTCATCGAGTGAGGCGGTCGCTTCATCGAGGAACAGGTATTGTGGCGCATGCAACAGCGCGCGCACGAGCCCAAGGCGCTGTTGCTCGCCGAGCGACAGCGTCCGATTCCAGTGACCGTGTTCGTCGAGCTGGGGCGCCAGCCGGGGCAACCCCACCGCTTCGATCGCCTGGCTGATCCGAGCGGCCGGGAACGAGCCTTCCGGGCCGGGATACTCGACCGCCCCGCGCAGCGATCCCGTAGGAAAATACGGGCGCTGCGGCAGCATCATCATGGTTGCCCCCGGCGGAATGGCGATCGAGCCCGCGCCGAACGGCCAGATGCCGGCGATCGCCCGGAACAGCGTCGACTTGCCTGAACCGGATGGGCCGGTGACCAGGGTGCGCTCGTCCTTGCGCAAACTGAATCCGTCCGCGGTCACCAGCGGCCTTCCGTTCGGCAGCCGCACCGCCAGCCCCTTGAAGTCGATGGCGTCGTGGCCGGCGGCCTCGACGACGTGAATCCTGTCGTCGCGGCTCGCAAGTTCCGTCGCATCCGCAATTCCCGCCTCAAAGCCGTCGAGACGATTCACCACCGCCTGCCATTCCGCCAACTGGCGATAGATGGTGATGAAGAACGAAAGCGCGCCCTGGACGCTGGAGAAGGCCGATGCCGTCTGCATCATGCCGCCAAGCGAGATCTTCTTGGCAAAGTAGGCAGGCGCCACCAGGATGTAGGGAAAGATCACCGAAGCCTGCGAATAGCTGGCCGTGAAGGCCGTCACTTTCTTGGTGCGGGACATGATCGCGAGCCAGTTGTCGACCACGCGCCCGAAACGCACCAGCAGGCGTTCGCGCTCGGCTTCCTCGCCGCTCATCAGCGCGATCTGCTCGGAGTTTTCCCGCACCCGCACCAGATTGAAGCGAAAATCGGCTTCGTACTGCTGCTGCCGGAAATCGATTCCGACCAGCGGCCAACCGATCATATGCGTGATAATGGTGCCGAGCACCGAATAGATCAGCGCGCCCCACACCAGGTAGCCGGGGATCACAAAATCCTGTCCGAACAGGTGCAGCGGCGCGGCGTTGGAAAGTCCCCACAGGATGGCGACAAAGGAGGCCAGCGTGACGACCGAGCCCAGCAGGCCGACGCCGATGTTGAGGGTTCGATCGACGAACAGCTTGACGTCGTCGGTCATGCGCTGGTCGGGGTTGTCGGCGGCGTCGCCCTGCAGCTGCATCCGGTAATGGTTGGCCTGATGCAGCCATTGGCCGAGATACTGCGCGGTCATCCAGCGGCGCCAGCGGATCTGCAGCCATTGATTGAGGTAGAGCTGGTAGACCGCAATGATGATGTAGAAGGTGGCCAGCACCGAGAAATAGATGATTTCGGCGACGAATGCGTCCCAGTTGTAGTCCTGCAGTGCGTTGTAGAAGCGGCTGTTCCACTGGTTCTGCAGCACCGTGAGGCCGACGATGGCCAACTCGGCGGCGATCACTGCCGCGAGCAGCGCGCGGCCGGCCCATCTGTCCTCGGAACGAAAATAGGGAGCCGCGATCCGCCATACGGTCGCGAGCGTTGAGCCGATGTTTTTCACGAGATTAACGTCTCCGGGGAATGGCCCAGAAGGCCCTGAGAAAAGGCAGATCGAATTCCATTAGACTAAAGTCTCATGGCTCCGCCTGTCGCGGTCAATCCTAGCATGGGTGCCGCGGTGCGGGACGGAGGCCCCACGAACTTCGCGAGGTTGTGAGCGGATTTTGATGAGCGGCGCGGCGCCGAAGGGCGCCGGATCTGGCAAATGCCGCGGGCATTCACTAGAACGGCACTGGTTTAGGTGCAGCGAGATTTCGAGAGGCCTTATGATTTCCACGCCCGGATTTTTGAAACTCGCTGCCGCAGGGGCCCTGGTCGCGACCGCCATCAATCCTGCCCCGGCTCGCGCCGATGACGGCTTTCCGTTTGGGCTCGAACTGACGCTCGATGCGTCGCGTCAGCCCGGATCGAAGCGGATTCCGTCGCTGGAAATCGGCGATGCCGGCGAGGTGATCCTCGAACTGTGGTGCAAGGGCGGCAAGGGCCAGTTTTCGGTGGCGGGCAACACCGTGATCTTCGTCGCGGGGCCGATGCAGGACCGTTCCTGTCCGCCGGCGCGGGCGCAGGCCGACGATGAACTGGTCGCCGCCCTGAGTGAAGCCGCGACCTGGAAGCGGCAGGGCGATTTCGTCTCGCTGGTCGGACCCAGGACGCTGCGCTTCCGCATCAATACCAACTGAGATCCCGGTCAATCCTCACGCAGGATCATGTCGGCGCAGGCGCCGCCGGCCTGCACCACGCCGCTGTAGCCGCCGAAACCCGCATAGGCCGACGCCAGATAAAGACCCGGCACCGCCGTGCGCGGCGAGCGCTCGAAGGCCTGCCCGATCGATCGCGGAGGGGTCGGCGCAAAGCCGTAGACCGCGCCCTCAGGCGCATTGAGATACTGCCTGACCGACAGGGCGGTGTTGAACGACGACGCCACCACGGCGCCGGCGAGGCCCGGATAGAGCGAATCCAGATAGCGCACGATGGCGTCCTGCCAGCGCCCGCGCTTTTCGCGGTAGGCGTCCATGTCCGAACTGTCCCAATTCGACAGCAAATCGGGTCCGTAGACCGAGAGCACAAAAGGCGGCGAGGGGATCCCGGCATCTATCGCGGTGAAGTCGACCAGCGACATCGGCGGCATCGCCCCGCCGGGTTCGGCGGCCATCAACTTTGCGCCCTGCGAATAGTCGGATAGCCGCTGCAACTGGCGCGGCAGCAATTGCGTGGAATAGGCCGATACGCCGAATTCGCGTGGCGGCTTGCCGAGGCCGAGCGTCATGGCGAACAGCGAAATCGATGGCGCGCGGTTCGCGTAGCTTGCCTGCAGCCGGTCTGCCGCCGCTTGCGGCATCAAGCCCGCGAGCGCGCCGGGCGCGGCGTTGCCGATCACGCGCCCGCATTCCACGGTCCGGCTGTCGCTGCCATCCTTGGCGCTGTGGGTGACGGCGCCGGCGCGGCCGTCCGCATCGAGCGCCATGCCGGTGGCGACGCGGCGCAGCAGCACCTCGCCGCCGGCGGTGCGGATGGCGCGGGCCAGCGCGCTCGACAGCCGCTGCGATCCACCCTGCACGAAACGTCCGCCGCTCTGCAGGTAGCTGCCCTGCGCCATCGCGAAATGCATCCACCACAGCGTCGCGGGGTCGTGGTGAAAATACGACAGGTTGGCGGCGACAGCGCATTTGACGGCTTCGTCGCCGCCGAACAACGCATCGAGCTTTTGCGACAGCGACAGCGGCCAGTCGGGTGAATGCATCAAGGCCGGGTCGTCCTGCGCGAGCGGGCCTGCCGATGCGATGGCCGCCATCTCGTCGAGCAGCTGACGGATTCCGGCGCGGGCCTGCGGAAAGCGCCCGGTCAGCGCCTGCCGCGCCGCATCGAAATCGTCCGGCATCACGAACGGCGCCTCGAGCGGGCCGCCCCGCGCTTCGTACAGCGAGCCTGCCGCAATCCACTTGACCGCGTCGATCACGCCCGCCCGCGTCAGTGCATCGTGTTTGGGGTCGCGGGGGTGATGCGGGTCGCTGGTTTCCTGCAACGAGCCTTCGATGAACAGGTCGCCGGACTTGTAGCTCGACGCCGCGCCACCCACCGAGTTGCTGCGCTCGATGACCAGCACCTTGCGTCCGGCGCGCGCCAGGATCGCACCGGCCGTCAAGCCTCCGAGGCCGGCGCCGATCACCACTACGTCACAGCGCGCCATCAATTCCCTGAAGCTTCCCGTGCGGATACGCACCGTTCTTTGCCGCTGGGGCGCGGCATGTCAAATGCACGAATGCATGGACAGGGTGCGTTTGCGAAGGTTTCGGGACCTCCGCGGGAACGACGGTTCTATTTCCAGGCGTTCTTGTCGCCGTCCCAGCGCTGGCCCTTGAATTCCCTGGCCAGCGCATCGACCGAGCCGTTGTCGTCCTTCAACTCGCCTTCCTCATCGAGGCTGGACTCCTCCGCCAGATTGAGCCTGGGGCCTGAAGTTTCGTCCGCGGTCGAAACGGCGGGGTTGCCGATCCACAGCATGAGGCGGTCGGTCGTCCCGGGCCTGTCCGGCGCCACCATCGCGATGATCTCGACGGTCTCGGTGAGGCCGAGTGCGGGGAATGTCCGGCTCGGCCGCTTCATCGTGATCTTCAGTTTTCCCGTATTGGCGTCCCATGCCGACGCCGCCGCTTTCGCCGCCAGCGTCCTGGCCAGCACGCCGGAAATGGCCGCCGCCAGTTTGTCCCGGTTCAGCCTTTCGCCATCGCGCCAATCGGCAGCGGCGAAACGGATGGTACGATCCATCTCCATGCCGCCAATGGTCCAGCCGGCGGCGATTACGCCAGGCAGCGATTTGGCTTTCGCGACCAGCGCGGCCGATCGCTCCGGATCGATGTTGATGTGGATGGTCTGATGGCCGGCGCGCATCGCGTCGCAGGAGACGCTGAGGCTGCTCAGCGAAACTTCGAGATCCTGCCCCTTCAGACCTTTCAGGAAATCCAGTGCGGCGTCCAGCTTGACCCGCACGCCAATCGATTCCGGCGACACTTCGGTGAAATCCTTCGGACTCTCCTTGATGCCGTCGTCGGTGGTCTGGTTTTCCTGGAATTCCCTTTCGCTGAGGTCGGAATTGTCCGTCGAGGTCACTTCCGTCACGGCCTGGCCGACGCTGATCTGGCCGCGGAATTCGAAGCTGTCGCCGGTCGGCTTGCGTACCAGTCTGACCGTGACCGGCAGCTTGTCGCCGAGGGTCTGGGTGTTGCCGGTCAGGGTCTGGCCGTTGACCGCGAGCATGGCGACGAAGCGGTCCTTGCGGTCGCTTCCCTTCTCGACGGGAAAGCAGACGTCGAGCACCGCCGCGGTGACGTTCCTGCCCTGACGGGTTTCCTTCAGCACGGCGTCGGCATGGCCGTCCATCAACCCGTCGATCGCGGTGAAATACCGGACTTCGCTGGCGCCTGGCGCGGCCTTGGCCGGAAGCTTCACTTGCGCCGAAGCGAGATTCGGCGAAGCCGTCATCAGGCCGGCCAGGCAGATTAGCAGCGCGCGCATTTTAGCGTCCTCAAGATCCAGAATCGGACATTACCGTAGAGCCTTTTTGCCAAAAAAGAAGGCCGCCCGGAGGCGGCCTTCGTCGATCGGGTAGCTCGCGGGCAGCCGGGCTAGAAGCCCATGCCGCCCATTCCCCCCATGCCGCCGCCACCGCCGCCTGGCATCGGCTGCGCCGGCTCCTTCGGCATTTCGGCGACCATGGCTTCGGTCGTTACCAGCAGGGCGGCCACCGAGGCTGCGTCCTGTAATGCGGTGCGCACCACCTTGGCGGGGTCGATGATGCCCTTGGCGACCATGTCGACATATTCCTCGGTCTGCGCATCGAAGCCGAACGTCTCCGACTTGTTTTCGAGGATCTTGCCGACCACGATCGAGCCTTCGACGCCGGCGTTCTCGGCGATCTGGCGGACCGGGGCTTCCAGCGCCTTCAGCACGATGTTGATACCGGCCTGCACGTCGGAATTGTCGTTGTGGATACGGCCGACCGCCTTCTTGGCGCGCAGCAGTGCCACGCCGCCGCCCGGCACGATGCCTTCCTGCACCGCCGCGCGGGTCGCGTTGAGGGCGTCCTCGACGCGGTCCTTCTTCTCCTTCACCTCGATCTCGGTGGCGCCGCCGACGCGGATCACCGCGACGCCGCCGGCGAGTTTCGCAAGACGCTCCTGCAGCTTTTCGCGGTCGTAGTCCGAGGTGGTCTCCTCGATCTGCGCCTTGATCTGGCCGACCCTCGCCTCGATGTCCTTCTTCTTGCCGGCGCCCTTGACGATCGTGGTGTTTTCCTTGTCGATCACGACCTTGCCGGCGCGGCCGAGCATGTCGATCGTGACGCTTTCGAGCTTCATGCCGAGTTCATCGGAGATCAGCTGGCCGCCGGTCAGGATCGCGATGTCTTCCAGCATCGCCTTGCGGCGGTCGCCGAAGCCCGGCGCCTTGACGGCGGCGACCTTGAGGCCGCCGCGCAGGCGGTTGACCACCAGGGTGGCGAGAGCCTCGCCTTCGACGTCCTCGGCGATGATCAGAAGCGGGCGACCCGACTGCACCACGGCCTCCAGCACCGGCAGCATCGACTGCAGGCCGGACAGCTTCTTCTCGTGCAGCAGCACGTAGACGTCCTCGAGTTCGGCGGTCATTTTCTCGGCGTTGGTGACGAAATAGGGGCTGAGATAGCCGCGGTCGAATTTCATGCCCTCGACGATGTCGACTTCGGTGTCCAGCGACTTGTTCTCCTCGACGGTGATGACGCCTTCATTGCCGACCTTCTGCATCGCCTGCGCGATCATCTTGCCGATCGCGGCATCGCCGTTCGACGAGATGGTGCCGACCTGGGCGACTTCGGAGGACGAGGCGACCGGCTTGGCGCGCTTCTCGAGATCCTTGACCACGGCATGCACGGCAATCTCGATGCCGCGCTTCAGGTCCATCGGGTTCATGCCGGCGGCCACCGATTTGGCGCCTTCGCGCACGATCGCCTGCGCCAGCACGGTTGCCGTGGTGGTGCCGTCGCCCGCGGTGTCGTTGGTCTTGGAGGCTACTTCGCGCAGCATCTGCGCGCCCATGTTCTCGAACTTGTCCTCGAGCTCGATTTCCTTGGCGACGGTGACGCCGTCCTTGGTGATGCGCGGTGCGCCGAAACTCTTCTCGATGACGACGTTGCGGCCCTTCGGGCCGAGCGTCACCTTGACCGCATTGGCCAGAATATCGACGCCGCGCAGCATGCGATCGCGCGCGTCTCCGGAAAATTTGACGTCCTTGGCAGCCATTGAAATCTACTCCTGGAATGATTGGAAACGGTCGGTCGCCGGGCCCTCTTCCCCTCTCCCACAAGGGGAGAAGGGAAGAAAAAGCCCCGCCCGCGCTGGCCATTGGGCGGCGGGCTGTATTGGGGCGCGTTAGCTCAGCACGCCCATGATGTCGCTCTCCTTCATGATCAGGAGCTCTTCGCCGTCGAGCTTGACCTCGGTGCCGGACCATTTGCCGAACAGCACGCGGTCGCCGACCTTGAGGTCGATCGGGATCAGCTTGCCGGCTTCGTCACGGCCACCCGGGCCGACGGCGGTAATTTCGCCCTGCGAGGGCTTTTCCTTGGCGCTGTCCGGAATGATGATGCCGCCCTTGGTCTTTTCTTCGGCGTCGATGCGCTTGACCACGACACGGTCATGCAGTGGACGAAATTTGGATTTAGCCATGACGGTTCCTTTGGAGGCTCGGTTTTCAGGTCTGGTTCGCCATCGAAGTGGCTTGAAGACGGGGCGCATTCGGCACTGCCGGGGGCAGCGCTGTTGCACCCTTAGCAATCGGTATCTTGGAGTGCTAATTGTGTTCCCGGGAATATGGCTTGCGGCCGATCCTGTCAAGCAAGGGGTTAAGTCCTTGGTGAGGCTGATATAGGATGATCCGGAAACCATATCGGGGCTGCGGCGTAGTTAATGGGACGTCATTGCCCCGACAGAAGTTTTACGCTTGGCTGCGGGACGGGTGCGGCCACGAATATGTTCGGGGGAAAGCCATGGTCAGGTCATGTAGCGTGCGGACGGTCGCCAATCTGGGGATCGCCTCGGCGCTGACGTTATTTCTGGGGGCCTGCGGCGGCGGAATGAGCCTGCCGTCCTTCTCATCGGGGCCTTCGGCGCCCCCGGAGCCCGCGGTGGTGCCGGATATGCCCGCCAGCATTCGCGCCGACGAGATCGTCGGCCGCTGGGGCCTCGCATCATACCAGAACCCCAATGACCGCGCGCGCACCGAAGCTGCCGCGCGCTCGCAATGCAAGCAGCCTTACGTGATCACCGCCGGCGCTACCGGCGGCGTCGTCATGCATCTGGCCGACCAGGCGACCCCGCAGGAACTGCGCCTCAAGGGCAGCCCCAGCGGCAAGAATTACATCGGTCCGGCCGGACCTACCCCCGGCGAGCAGGATCGCGAAATAGTTTCGTTCGACGGTCGCGTGCTGGTGACCCGTTTCGTCGACAAGGATGCCGCGGTTCGCTACGGCAACATGGTCTACATCCGCTGCGCGCCGCGCGCCTGATCCGGGTGCATGACTCCGAACGAAAACGCCGGCCCCGGGGCCGGCGTTTTTGTAGGTCTGGCGAAATGCGGGTTCAGTCGAACAGGGCGTCGATGTCGTTCTGCGACGCATGGCCGGCGTCGCCATCGAGCTTCGGCCCGTTCAGCAGCTTGGCGTCGCCTTCGCGTTCGTCGATGATGGGGGGCGCGTGGGCCCGGATGGCATCGACGCCGCCCCAGATGTCCATCATGACGGTGATGTGGTTTTCGATGAACTTCATCGTGGCCATCACCTTGCTGATGCGCTGACCGGTCAGATCCTGGAAATTGCAGGCCTCGAAAATGGAAACGACGCGCTCGCTGATTTCCTCGCTCAGGATCTTCTGCTGGTCCGGCGAATTCACCTTGGCCAATGCGCTGGCGGCCTGATCGATCGCTTCGGCCGCCTCCAGGATCTGCTGGGTCGCTTCCTCGGTGCCGCCGACAACGGCGCCGAGTTCGCCGGTCACCTTGGACATTTCATTGCCGTCGAAGCTCTTGCCGTGCAGCACGGCGATTTCACGCTTGGTGCGGTTGATGGCATCGTAAATCAGGTCGAGCTCGACCTTGAGCTTTTCGCATTGCTCGATCTGGGCGCGATAGGTCTCGAGCAAGGCTTGCGACTCGGCAATCTGCTGCGCTGCCGCCGGATCAATACCAGCGACTTTCGCCGCGTCGTGGCTGGGTGCGGCCATCTGGGCGCGGATGGAACGAAGTTCGTTCATGATCTCGCGATGCATCGGGCCGGCCTCGCCGTCCGTCGCCGCGGGCATCGGCATGTCGCCGACGAAAGCTTGTTCGATACGAAAGCGTCTGCGATTGACCGGCATTGGATTTTCCCTGACTGCACTCGTAACGTTTTAGGCAGATGCGATTTAACGTCAGGTTCACGCCGGAACTGTTCGGGAGGCGTACCGCTCGTGCCGCACACCATCGATTAACCATGCGCCGCCTGCGTTCATCGAAAATAAACGCTACCGTTCAAAACCGCATGGAATTCGCGACGTGGTGAATCCAAACGCCGTTTCCGTTTACCAAACCGAGGCTGTTTTGATTTTAATTGGGGAGGTGCAAAGGCGCCGGTCCAGGCGCTTCCAAGAACTTAACAGTGACGAAACAGTACAGAGTACGTCGATGTTCAAAAAAATGTCTCTCGCGCTGCTTGCCGGCGCGTCGCTGCTGGCCGGCGTCAATCACGCCGCGGCGAACGAAGCCGGCCTGCCCGCCGAGCCTGCCGTGATCCATGCCGGACAGCCCGAGCCGCGACCGGTAGCACCGGTGCGACTGGCTTACGCCGAACGCCCCCGGATGGGCGGCGGCTTCATCGAATTCCTTTTTGGCGACGGACCTCCGCAGGGCGGTCGCTACCAGCAGCAACCCGGCTATCAGCAGCCCGGCTATCAGCCGTCCTACGAACCCCGGCGCACACTGCTGCCGCCGCTGGGCGCGGAGCAGGCCATGCGCCGGCAGGAGGACGTCAGCGAACCCGTGCGTCCGGCGTTCGATCCGAAATACGAGAAGCAGCTGGTCGACTATCACGGCAAGGAAAGCGCCGGCACCATCATCGTCGACACGCCCAACAAATTCCTGTTCCTGGTTCAGGGCGACGGCAAGGCGTTGCGCTACGGCATCGGCGTCGGCCGCCCCGGATTCACCTGGTCGGGCGTCAAGCAGATTTCCGCCAAGAAGGAATGGCCGGCCTGGACGCCGCCGCCGGAAATGCTGGCCCGCCGCCCGGATCTGCCGCGGCACATGGAAGGCGGACCGCAAAACCCGCTCGGCGCCCGCGCGATGTATCTGGGATCGTCGCTCTACCGCATCCACGGTTCGAACGAGCCCTGGACCATCGGCACCAACGTGTCGTCCGGCTGCTTCCGGATGCGCAACGAGGACGTCATCGACCTCTATGGCCGCGTCAATGTCGGCGCCAGGGTCGTCGTGATCTGATCTTTTTGGCCCGGCTCAAAGCCAAACGGCCGCCCGGTTGGGCGGCCGTTCTGCCTTGATGGCCGAGGGAAATCCTCAGGCGTAATCGCTGTCGCCGTCATCGCCGAAATCGTCGGAATCCAGATCCATGTCGTCGTGGTCGTCGTCGTTCGATGCGTTATCGAACAATCCCGTGCGCGACGAGCCGTCGTCATTGCTGGCATGGCGTCCGGACGAACCGATGTCGTTGATCCCGGCTTCCTTCGCCAGGTCGCCGCCGGACTGATCGCCCCACGGCCTGCGGTCTTCGACACTGCCGCGATGGCCTGCGCCGTCGCCGGCGCTGGCGGTGTCGCCGAAGCCCTGCTGCTGGCCGCCGCCGCCGCCCATCATCGAGCGTATGCTGCCGAGCAGCAGCGATCCGCCGACCACGCCGGCGGCCGCGGCTGCCGCCGTTCCGAGAAAGGAGCCGCCGCCACCGCCCATCGGCGCCTGTTGCGCGCCATTGGGTTGACCGTAAGGCGACTGGCCGTACTGTCCGGAATCCTGGGCCCGCTGCATGACCTGGCCGCTGTTCCATGTCGGACGGCCCGGAAGCTCGGGCGGCCGCACGTTCGGCACCGAACCACGCTGTGCCGTTTGCCCGAAAATCGTTTCGCGCATCGAATCGAGGAAACCGCCGGATTGTTGCTGCTCGTCCTCGCCCTCCAGTTCCTGGATGCGGCTATGCGCGCGCTTCAGCGCTTCGTCCTGGACCAGCACGGTTTGCACCAGCGCGTAGAGCGCGTTAGGCGCCTTGCGCAGACCCTGCGCGATTGCGCTCGCGGCTTCCGAATCGCGCGGCGCGCCCTCCACCTTCGACAGGCGGTCGAAAAGATCGTCAACCAGTTGGCGTTCTTGCGGTGTCATGTCGTCTCTCCCTGGGCGCCGGGGGCGCGGGGGAGATGTAGGGGTGGTTTGTGTCGCAAGTAGTCCCCGGGCGAATTAAATTTCCGTATGCGACAAAGCGTCCGCCGGGATTCCCTGACGGAGTTCAACCCAAAGTAACTTTATTCGCCGCCAGCAAAGGCGGAAAATCCTCGCCGCCGAGAAAGGCGTGCTCGCGTTCACGCTGCGCGGTCAGCGGGTCGAGGCCGGTCAGGATGTCGTCGACAAAGCCGGGGTGACACATGATGAGGCCATCTTCCGGCAGCGCATCGAGAAACTGCCGCATCAGCGCGCCGAAATCCGGCTGCGACGAAAAATCATAGGCGCCGGCGAACGCCGGATTGAAGCCGATACCGGCGCGCGCGGCACGGCGGCGAAACTGCGCGCTCAGGACGTCGAGAACCAGCGCCTTTGGCGCGCCGAGCCGCCGCGCCAAGGGCAGGCTGCGCCCGCCCTGGCGAACCCAGGCGCCGGGTGCCGACTGCTTCACCGCGGCCAGAAAGGCGTCGCGCACGCCCGGAAACAACTGCGCATGCTGATGGCCGTCGACAAAATCCGGCGCGCGGCCGAACAATTCGCCGAAGGCCGCGAGTTGTACCATCAGTTCGGCATGGACCATCTCTGGATCGAGCCGCCGCAGCATCCCGGCGCGCAGCAATCTCGGGAAAGGCAGGAACATGCCGCCGTCGAGCGGGCGAAAATGCATCGTCAGCGGCGCGAATGGCGCCGTCAGCGTGACGTGCAGACCGATGGCGCAACGCGGATTGCCGGCGGCGGCGGCCCCGAGTGCGCGGACTTCGTCGCGACCGATCGCGGGCCCGACCACCATCACCGAGGTGGCGTTGAGTCGGCCGCGCTCGATCAGGTCCCGGATCGCGCGGTTGACTCCGGGGCTGATGCCGTAGTCGTCGGCGCACAGCCAGATCCGGCGTGGCGTCGCGGCATGGTTCATTCCGCGGCGGTCCGTTCGCCGATGCTGGTCTCCTGCTCGACCCGTTTCACGCTGTGCTCGGCGACGAAATAGATCGGGCGCGCCTTCAGCTCGGAAAGAATCTTGCCGATATATTCGCCGACAATGCCGATCATGATGAGCTGCACGCCGCCGATGGTCATGAGGCCGACCACCAGCGAGGGATAGCCGGGGACGGATTTTCCGCTCAACCAGGTTTCCCACAGGATGGATAGCCCGAACAGGAAGGCGCCGGTCGCGAGCAGGACGCCGAGCAGGCTGGCAAAACGCAGCGGCGCCACCGAGAAAGAGGTCAGGCCTTCGATCGAAAGCCCGACCAGCTGGCCGGGGCTGAACGAGGTGACGCCATGGGCGCGGGCCGCCGGCTCGTAGTCGACGCGGATCTGGCGAAAGCCGATCCAGCTGGCTAGCCCCTTGAAGAAGCGGTTGCGCTCGGGAAGCTGCCGCAGCGCAGCCGCGGCCCGCGGCGACAGCAGGCGGAAATCGCCGGCATCCGCCGGAATTTTCTGCCGCGCCCCCCAATTGATCAGCGCGTAGAAGCCGTGCACCGCGATGCGCCGCGGCAGCGATTCATTGTCGCGGTGCGCCTTGGCGGTATAGACGACGTCAAAGCCGCCCTCGATCCAGTGGTTGACGAGCTGCTCGACCAGAGCGGGCGGATGCTGGCCGTCGCCGTCCATGAACAGCACCGCGCCGAGCCGGGCATGGTCCAGCCCCGCCATCAGGGCGGCTTCCTTGCCGAAATTGCGCGACAGCGACACTACCTGAACGTCCAGCCCGTCGGCGTTGAGCCCGCGCGCAATGTCGAGCGTGGCGTCGGCGCTGCCGTCGTCGACATAGACGACCTCGCAGCCTAGGCCGTAGCGCTGCCGCAGCGTCTTCGCCAGTCCGCCGAGCCGCTGGTGCAGAAAGGCCAGCCCCGCTGCCTCGTTATAGAGGGGGACGACAATCGACAGGCCCTGCGCCGCGGCGGTGGCCGCGGTGGTCGACAGATCGGAAACGTCGGTACCCAGCATCATCGATCAGGTCCAAACCTACCAGGGAACAGCATAGGCTACTCGCAATTAGCTGTCGCTACGATGAACGGAACGCTCCGACTTGGAGCGTTTTCCTGGCACCGGAGCGCGCGTCTTTTTTCTCCCCTCCCCACCACGCGCAAGGGCGCGCGGGAGGAGGGGAGAAGAGGATCAACTCCGCAAAAACGCCTCGAGCCTGGCGAACAGCGGATTGTCGCGGTCGAGCACATAGTCGAGCGACGCCACCGACACCGTCTCGGCGCCATGGTCGCGCAGAAAGCTGCCGAGCGCGTAGAGCTGCGCCGGCGGACAGTGCAGCGTCACCATCCCCGAAGACGTCGGGCCGCCGAACGGCGACACCACGCCGAAGCGAAGATGGGCTTCCGCCAGCAGCGCCGCGTCGCAGCCGGCAAAGCGGGTGCGGACTTCGCGGTATTTGCTGGCCCGCGCCCGTGCCGCGATGTGATCCAGGATGACGCGCGCGGTCTCGCGGGCCTCGTCCGACCAGTCGGCGTCCCGCGAGGCCACCAGGTTGGCCTGGCTGCGCAGGATGACGCCGTCGTCGAGTACCTTGAGGCCGTTGGCGGCCAGCGTGGCGCCCGTCGTGGTGATGTCGACGATCATTTCGGCGGTGCCGACCGCGGGCGCGCCCTCGGTCGCGCCGGCGCTCTCGACGATGCGGTAGTCGACCACGCCATGCGAGGCAAAGAAGCTGCGGGTCAGGTTGATGTATTTGGTCGCTACCCGCATCCGCCTGTTGTGCTGGGCGCGAAAACCGGTGGTGACGTCGTCGAGGTCGGCCATGGTGCGGACGTCGATCCAGGCCTGCGGTACCGCCACTACGACGTTGGCGCTGCCGAAGCCGAGATTGTCGATCAGCAGGACGCGACTGTCGGCGTCGCTGATGCTCTCGCGCACCAGGTCTTCGCCGGTCACGCCGAGATGCACCATGCCGCGCGCCAGTTGCGAGGCGATCTCGCTGGCCGACAGATAGGCGATCTCGACATGGTCGAGGCCGGCGATGGTGCCGCGATAGTCGCGGGCGCCGCGCGGCTTGGCCAGCGCCAGTCCGGCGCGGGTGAAGAAGGCCTCGGCCTGTTCCTGCAGGCGGCCCTTCGAGGGAACGGCGAGAACGAATGGCGCGCTCATGATGCGCTCCCGCTCGCGGCGGGCTGGCGGCCCGCCAGCGCCAGGGATTCGACCCAGATCGAAAATCCGACCGCCGGGATCGGCGCCGCCGAGCCGAGCTGGGTCATCAGCCCGTCGTAGCGTCCGCCCGCCACCAGCGGCTCAATGCCGTTGCCGGTGTCATGCAGTTCGAACTCGAAGCCGGTGTAATAGTCCAGGCCGCGTCCGAACGAGGTGGAGAAACGGGTCCTCGCGGTATCGATGCCGCGCGCGGCCATGAAGCCGACCCGGCTCTCGAACTGGTCGATCGCCGCCGACAGATCGAGTTTGGCGTCGGTGGCGAGCGCACGCAATTGCGTGATCGCCTCGTTGGGATCGCCCGCGATCGCAAGAAAGCGCTTGATGGTGCCGAGCGCGTCGCGCGGCAGCGCGCCGCCCTTCAGGGTCGATTGTTCGAGAAAGCGGTCGGCGATCTCGGCGACAGTGCGGCCGCCGACATTGGTGGTGCCGGCGATCGACATCAGGTCGGTCACCAGCGCCAGCGCCGCCTTGCGGTCGGAGCCGGCCAGGGCGGCGAGCACGCCCTCATATTCGTTGCGGCCGGGCGCGGTTGCCAGCGTCAGCCGCTCGATGTCTTCGGTCAGGCTGACCTTGCGGTTGAAATCCTTGATCAGCCGCCGCCGCCATACCGGATAGAGATCGAGAGCCTCGATCAGCGCAGTGAACAGCGCCACGTCGCCGGTGCGAATCTCGACGTCGCTCAGCCCGAACGTGGCTGTCGCCTCCAGCGCCAGCGCCAGCATTTCCGCGTCCGCCGCGGGGCGGTCGGCCCGCCCGAAGGATTCGATGCCGGCCTGCAGGAACTCGCTGGGCCGGCCGCCGCGATAGCGAAACACCGGCCCGAGATAGCAGAAGCCCATGGGCTGACCGGCGCCGGGGGAGACGAGATAGTCCCGCGCCACCGGAATGGTGAGATCGGGCCTCAGGCACAGTTCCTCGCCGCCGGGATCGGTGGTCAGATACAGGCTCTTGCGGATGTCCTCGCCCGAAAGATCCAGAAACGGCTCGGCCGGCTGCAGGATATCCGGTTCGGCCTTCACGTAGCCGGCCTGCGCGAACGACAACAGCAGGGCGTCCGCCCGTGCGGCGGATCCGGTCGCACGAGGGGCGGCGGTCATGGTCATCGCGAAGTCCAACTATCCCGAAAACGGGGAAACCAGAGGTCAGGGCGCAGCCCTTAGCATGGCCCGGGCGGGGTTTCGACTGGGAATAGCCAGTTGGCTTAATGGCCTGAATCAGCCCGGTCGGCCGCCACCAGGCGTGCTCCAGTCGCCCAACACCGCCTGCACCAGTGCCAGCGCCGCGACGCCGGCGGTGTCGGCCCGCAGGATCCGAGGCCCGAGCGAAAGCCGCAGGATTCGCGGCTGCCGGAGCAGATTGGCGCGCTCTTCCTCGGCGAATCCGCCTTCTGGGCCGATCAGGACATCGATTCCGTGGGGCTCCATCGGCTCGCCTTGCAGCGTCCGCAGCGGATTTGCGGCATCCGCGGCCTCGTCGCAGAACACCAGCAGGCGTTGGGCTTCGCGCTGGCTCAAATAGCGGTCGAGCGGCAACGGATCTGCGACCTCGGCCAGGCTGAGGATGCCGCATTGTTCGGCGGCCTCGATCACATTGGCGCGCATCCGCTCGCTATTGACCCGCGAAACCTGGGTGAAGCGGGTCAATACTGGCCGCAACGCCGAAGCCCCCATCTCGACCGCCTTTTGCACGATATAATCGAGCCGGGCGTGCTTTAAGGGTGCAAAGACGTAGGCGATATCGGGCAGCCGGTCCTGCGGCCGGGTTTGGGCCGCGATGACAAGGCTGTCGGGTCGTTTGCGGCCGGCGATCGTCGCCTGCCATTCGCCGTCGCGCCCGTTGAACGCCAGGATCGTGTCGCCAGCGGCAAGCCGCAATACATTGCCGAGGTAATTGCTCTGGTTGCGCTCGAGCGCAACCGTTGCGCCCGATCCCAGCGCGGTGTCGACAAACAGCCGGGGGCTGCGGAAATCGGCTTGAGCCATGGTCAAATGTTCCAATCGGCGCTCCTTTTAGCCCAAAGCGGCCGAGTTAATGAAATATTGCCATCCGGCGCGGCTCTACGCCGCGCTGTTGCCAGATTCGACAGGTTGTTAAGAGGCGGCAGGAATCGTAAAAAGCCCTATTCTGAATCGTTCTCCTTTTTCTGGAAGACGTGGGGGGACCGTTCGACCGTGCCGGAGGAACAGATTTGATCATCCGCCGCTTGATTGTGCCGCTTACCGTGGCTCTCGTGACCGGCCATGCCGGCCAGGTTTTCGCGCAAGGCGCGTTCCCGGCGCCGCTGCCCGGCCAGGCAGCGGCTCCGAGCAACGCTTCGCCGTTTCCGCCGGTCAATGGCGCGGCTCCCGCGGCTTCCGTCGGAGGGCCCAGTCCGTTTCCGTCGACCGGCGCGGCGCCGGTCGCCGGCACCGCGTTCCAGCGCCCCCTTGCGCCGCCGCCCTCGCAGTCCGGCGGTCCGCCTGACGACTGCATGAAGAAGTTCATGCCGTTGCGCGAAGATGCGGAGAAGCGCGGCAAGGCGATCAAGGCCGCCGGCGACCGCAAGGCCGGTCCGGAGGAAGCCTGCAAGCTGATCGCCAGTTTCGGCCAGGCCGAAATCAAGATGATCAAATTCGTCGAATCCAACGCCGCCCGATGCGGGATTCCGGCGCAGGTCGCGGACCAGATGAAAACCGGCCACAAGAACACCGAGAACATGCAGAAGAAAGTCTGCGCCATGGCGCAGCAGATGCAGCAGCGGGCGCCGGCCGGCCCGAGCCTGAGCGAAGTGCTGGGGTCTTCGGCCGCAGTTCCTGAGGCGAACGTGGTGCGCAAGGGCGGCAGCACCTTCGACACCCTGAACGGCAACGTCCTCACGCGATGACCCGTACCAGATGAGCGGCGCGGCGGCGCCAGTTGCCGACGCCACCGGCAACTGGGTCGACACACGGGCGCCGTCATGGTCACGGCCTTATTTGCGGCTCTCCCGTCTCGACCGCCCGATCGGATCCTGGCTGCTGCTGATGCCGTGCTGGTGGTCGGCCGCACTCGCCGCCGGCGTGCGCGGCGAAATCGGCCAACTGCCGCTGATCCTTGCGCTGTTCTTCATCGGCGCCTTCGTGATGCGCGGCGCCGGCTGCACCTGGAACGACATCACGGACCGCGATCTCGACGCCCGTGTCGAACGGACGCGGTCGCGGCCGATCCCGGCGGGGCAGGTGAGCGTGCCGCAGGCGGCGGTGTTCCTGGTCGTCCAGGCGCTGGCCGGATTGATGGTGCTGTTGCAGTTCAACCGCTTCGCGATCATGACCGGCATCGCCTCGCTTGTCATCGTCGCGGTCTATCCGTTCATGAAGCGGATCACCTGGTGGCCGCAGATCGTGCTCGGCCTCGCCTTCTCCTGGGGCGCGCTGATGGGATTTGCGGTGACGCTGGGGCGGATCGATGCCACCGCGCTGCTGCTCTATGCCGGCTCGATCGCCTGGGTGATCGGCTACGACACCATATACGCCCATCAGGACGCCGAGGACGACGCGCTGATCGGCGTGAAGTCCACCGCGCGCCTGTTCGGCGCACGGACCCATGGGGCACTGGCAATATTTTACGGCTTGGCGGTGCTGTTGATCGGCGTGGCGCTTGTGCTTGCCGGCGCCGGCTTCCCGGCATGGATCGGGCTCGCCGCATTCGCCGCGCATCTGGTCTGGCAGATTCGGCGGCTGGAGATTTCCGATCCCGCGCTGTGCCTGCGGCTGTTCAAGTCCAACCGTGACGCGGGACTGTTGCTGTTCGCGGGATTGCTGATCGACGCGGTGATGCGGGCATCCTGACGGCCGGTCGTCCCGATCAGGATGACGTCGGTATTTTCTGCAGCAGAAGCGCTCAATCCCGCGCGATGATCTCGCGCTCGCCCTGATGGATACTGGCCGGATTGAGCGGGTCGCCGGCGCGTCGCCGCACCAGGAATTTCGGACGCCGGGCCCTTATCGCATTGTGACGGCGGCGCCGCGGGGCGGGCGCGCGCGTCTTGTCTTCCGGCAATTGCGGAAGCGCGAAGATGTCGCTCCACATCTGCCAGGCGGCGGCGATTTCCTCGCGGTCGGAACTGACACCCAGGGGAATCGACAATGACGGATCGCGATGCACCAGCACCAGCATCTGGGCTTCGTCGAGGCCGCGTAGCGCGACGCCGAGAAAGTCACGGACGCGGACGTTGATCGCCATCTGCATGCCGTGCACGGCACGGCGCAGCACGACGCGTTCGCGGTGGAGTTCGACATTCCGCACGCCGCCGTCGGCGCGCGTGTCATGCGCATCGAAGCGGACGGGCAGGGAAAGAGGGTCGAGCCGCAATGTGCGGCCCGACCCGGCGGGATTGATCCCGCTTGTTGCTGTTTGACGCCTCACGGCTTTTATCTCCCCGCCGGGATTATGTTCCCGGTCGATGTGTGAGACCGTAGCCGAGCCCGATCCGGATTCGCTTAAAAAGGCTGGTTAATCCGGCGTCACCCGGCAGCATGATTGACAAGACCTTGGCCGACATGATTGACGAGACCTTGCGGGGACGACGAAAATCATTCGCTTTCCGCTGCAACAAATGCTTGAAATCGCTGTGAATCAGGCACATCTGAGGGGTCTGCCGATCTGCTTCGAGGGCTCCCTCCTGGCCCCTCGAATGCCCCTCAATCCCAAGGGATTTTATTCGTGATCTCTTCACCATCCGCCGCATCGGCGCTTTCCTCGAAAGCAGCCTCTTCCGACCTGTTCGATCAATCGGCGCTGAGCACGCTGGCGCAACGCCTCGTCGAGGCGGCAAGACGCGCCGGCGCCGATGCCGCCGACGCGGTCGCGGTGCGCGGCATCTCGCAGGGCGTCGAGGTGCGCGACGGGCGCGTCGAGGAATCCGAACGCTCCGAGGGCGACGATGTCGGACTGCGCGTGCTGGTCGGACAGCGCCAGGCGGTGGTCTCCACCAACGACATCAGCGGCGATGGCGTCGCCAAGCTTGCCGAGCGCGCCGTTGCGATGGCGCGGGTGGCGCCCGACGACAAATATGTCGGGCTCGCCGATCCAGCCCTGCTGGCGCGCGATTTTCCCGATCTCGATCTGCTCGATCCCAAGGTTCCCTCGACGTCCGAACTGGAGCGCCGGGCCTGCGAGGCCGAGGCCGCCGCGCTGGCGGTCAAGGGCGTCAGCAAATCGGGCGGGGCTTCGGCCTCGAGCGGCATCGGCGGCATGGTGCTGGTGACCTCGACCGGCTTTCACGGCGCTTATCTGCGCTCCAGCCAGGGCATCTCGATGACCGCGATCGTCGGTGACGGCACCGGCATGGAACGCGATTACGATTACACCTCGGCGCCACATGCTTCCGATCTCGCCTCGCCCGAAAGCGTCGGCCGCAAGGCCGGCGAGCGCACCGTGGCGCGCGCCAATCCGCGCAAGGTCGAGACCTGCAAGGTGCCCGTGGTGTTCGATCCCCGGGTTTCCGGCTCGCTGGTCGGCCATCTCGTCGGTGCCGTCAACGGCGCCTCGATCGCGCGCAAGACTTCCTTCCTCAAGGACCGCCTCGGCCAGCAATTGTTCGCCAGAAACATCCGCATCATCGACGATCCGCTGCGGGTGCGCGGCCTGCGCTCGCAGTCATTCGATGCCGAGGGCGTCAGGGTGAAGAAGCTCGCGATCATCGACGATGGCGTGCTGACCTCTTGGCTGCTGGATTGCGCGACCGCGCGCGAACTCGGGCTGGTCACGACCGGCCATGCCCATCGCGGCGTATCGTCGTCGCCGTCGCCGGGATCCTACAATCTGCATCTCGAGGCCGGCGAGGCCACGCCGGCCGAGCTGATCGCCGACATCAAGCAGGGCTTCTACGTCACCGACCTGATCGGCTCCGGCGTCAACGGCGTCACCGGCGACTACAGCCGCGGCGCCTCCGGCTTCTGGATCGAGAACGGCGAGATCACCTATGCGGTGAGCGAGGTCACGATCGCCGGACATCTGCTGGAGATCTTCAAGTCGATGGTTCCGGCCAACGATCTGGAATTCCGTTACGGCGTCAACGCGCCGACGGTTCGCATCGAGGGCTTGACGCTTGGCGGACGTTAGCGCCGAGCGCGTCCATGACGGGATTTTGACGCGCGCGCTGCTGGCGCGCGATGCCGCCTTGCTGACCGATACCGTGCGCGAGGCCGGCGCGCTGGCGCTGTCGCTGTTTCGCACCGAGCTGAAGAACTGGACCAAGGGCGCGTCGTCGCCGGTGTCCGAAGCCGATATCAGGGTCAACGACCTGCTCGAGAGCCGGCTGCGCGCGGCCACGCCGGACTATGGCTGGCTGTCGGAAGAAAGTGTCGATGACGAGCAGCGGCTCGGCAGGCGACTGACCTGGATCGTCGACCCGATCGACGGCACCCGCGGCTATCTCGCCGGCCGCGAGGACTGGTGCGTGAGCGTGGCGCTGGTGGAAGATGCGTCGCCGGTGCTGGCGGCGGTGTTCGTGCCGGTCAGCAACGAATTTTTTTTCGCGGTGCGCGGGCAGGGTGCGACGCTGAACGACATCGCCGTTGCCGCGGCCACCGGCACCGCGCTGGATTTCCCCCGCGTCGCCGGGCCGAAGCCGCTGGTCGAACGGCTCAACCTCTCGTCCGGGGAGATCGTGCTTCACCCCCGAATCGGGTCGCTGGCGCTTCGGCTGTGCCGGGTCGCGCAGGGCAGCCTGGATGCGGCCTTTGCCGGCGGCCAGAGCCGCGACTGGGACCTTGCCGCGGCCAATTTGATCGTGCAGGAAGCGAATGGTAGCATGACCGCCCTCTCGGGGGATGCGATCCTCTACAATCGCCGGGAGGTGACGCACGGGATGCTGGTGGCTGCGGGACGCGATCGTCATGCGCGTATCGTCGAGCATTTTCGCGACCGCCCGCTGCCCTGAACGTCATCAAGCCGTGTTACGACTGCCATTGCTTTGCCGGGCATCGCAGCGGGAAAAGGAAACATGCCAGATAGTGCCCAGCAGCAATTGCTGCATCTCGTCATCGGGGGCGAACTGACCGACCTCGAACACACCACGTTCAAGGATCTCGATGCCGTCGAGATCGTCGGCATATTCCCCAATTACGCCACTGCGCATGCCGCCTGGAAGGCCAAGGCGCAGCAGACCGTGGACAACGCCCACATGCGCTACTTCGTCGTGCATCTCCACCGGCTGCTCGATCCTGGTCAAGACACGAAGCCTGCCCGTTGAAAAAGCTGGTTCGCAATCTGCTGCGCAGCAACTGGGTCCAGCGCGCTGTGGGATTTCTCGCGGCCGAGTATCTGCGGCTGGTCTGGCTGACCAACAGGTTCACGTTCGATCCGGCCGACGTCTATGAACGGGTCGAGCCGCACCAGCCGTTGATCTTCGCGTTCTGGCATGGCCAGCATTTCCTGACGCCGTTCATCAAGACCAAGGCCAGTCATCGCGCCAAGGTGCTGATTTCCCGGCATCGCGACGGAGAGTTCAACGCCATCGCCGCCGAACGGCTCGGCATCGAGACGATCCGGGGCTCCGGCGATCACGGCGGCGCCTTCAACCGCAAGGGCGGCGTCGGTGCGTTCAGGCAGATGGTCAAGGCGCTCGAGGAGGGGTGGAACGTCGCCTCCACCGCCGACGTGCCGAAGCGCTCGCGGGTGGCCGGGCTCGGCATCATCATGCTGGCGCGGGAATCCGGCCGGCCGATCGTGCCTTTCGCGATGGTGACCAGCCGTTTCATACGGCTGAAAAATTGGGACCGCACCACCATCAATTTGCCATTCGGACGCGGCGCAGTGACGGGTGTTGACGCGGTTTTCGTGCCGCCGGACGCCGACGCCGAGACCATGGAAAAGTGCCGCCTCCAGCTCGAAGATTACCTCAACGAGGCGGGCCGTCGCGCCTATGCCCTGGTCGGACGTCCGGAGGCGGGCCTTGACTAGCTCCCTGCCGATGACGCTGCGGGTCTACCGGAAACTGTCCTCCGCGATGGTGCCGCTGGCGCCGGCGCTGATCAGGCAGCGGCTGAAACAGGGCAAGGAAGATCCGGCGCGGGTCGGCGAGCGTCGCGGCGTGAGCGCGGATGTCCGGCCGAACGGGCCGCTGGTGTGGATTCACGGCGCCAGCGTCGGTGAAGTGCTGGCGGCGGCCGGCCTGATCGAGAGATTGCGTGCGCTCAATCTGCAGATCCTGCTGACGTCGGGCACCGTGACCTCGGCGGCGATCGTCGCCAGGCGGTTTCCCGCCGACATCATCCATCAATACGTCCCCTACGATTCGCCGCGCTACGTCGCGCGCTTTCTCGATCACTGGCGGCCCTCGCTGGCGCTGTTCATCGAATCCGACCTGTGGCCCAATCTGATCCTGTCGAGTGCGGCGCGGCGGCTGCCGTTGGTGCTGATCAACGGCCGGATGTCGCAGCGCTCGTTTCCGCGCTGGAGCCGGATGAGCGCCACCATTTCCGCCTTGCTCGGCAAGTTCGAAGTCTGCCTCGCCCAGTCGAAGCTCGACGCCGAACGCTTTGCGGCGCTCGGCAGCCGCAACGTCGTCATAACGGGCAACCTGAAACTGGACGTGGCGGCTCCGCCCGCCGACCCCGCCCGGCTGGAACGGCTGATGTCGGTGACGCGCGGCCGCCCGATCATCGTCGCGGCGTCGACCCATCCGGGCGAGGAGGAAATCCTGTGCGAGGCGCATCGGACGCTGGCGGGATTCTTTCCGTCGCTGCTGACCGTGATCGTGCCGCGGCATGCCGACCGCGGCGAGGCGATCGCCCGCACCGTCGAGGCCGGCGGCCTGCGCGCCACCTTGCGTTCGCGCGAGGAATTGCCGACGGCGACCACCGATATCTATGTCGCGGACACCATGGGCGAACTCGGATTGTTCTACCGGCTGGCGCCGGTGGTGTTCATGGGCGGTTCGCTGGTTCCGCATGGCGGGCAGAATCCGATCGAGGCGGTCAAGCTCGGCGCGTCGATCGTCCATGGCCCGCACGTGTTCAATTTCACCGACGTCTACGAGGCGCTCGATCGCGCCGGCGGTGCCAGGCAGGCCGCAACCCCGGAGGCGCTGGTGAAGCAATTGGGCCAGTTGCTGGCCAATCCGGCCGCGCGCGACGAGGCGCTGGCGGCCTCGACCCGCGTGGTCGAACAACTCGGAGGTGCGCTGGAGCGCACGCTGACGGCGCTCGAGCCCTATCTGTTGCAGTTGCGGCTGGAGATGGGAGCCGGCAATGCGTGAGCCGGCCTTCTGGCACCGGCCCCCGTCCTTACTTTCGCGTTTGCTGATGCCGCTTGGCGCACTTTATGGCGCGGTGGCGGGCCAGCGCATGCATCGCGAGGGTTTCGAGGCCGGCATCCCCGTGCTGTGCGTCGGCAATTATCACACCGGCGGCGCCGGCAAGACCCCCACGGTGCTCGCCCTCACAATATTGCTGCGCGATCTCGGCGAGACGCCGGTCGTCCTCAGCCGCGGCTATGGCGGCCGGCTGCGCGGCCCGGTGATGGTCGACCTTGAACGTCACGCCGCCGCCGATGTCGGCGACGAACCCCTGATGCTGGCGCGCACGGTGCCGGTGGCGGTGGCGCGCGACCGCCTCAATGGCGTCGCCCTGGCGCGCTCGCAGGGCGCCAGCGTGATCCTGATGGACGACGGTTTTCAGAATCCGGCGGTCGCCAAGGATGCCTCGCTGATCGTGATCGACAGCGAGCGCGGTCTCGGCAATGGCTGCGTATTTCCCGCCGGCCCCTTGCGTGCGCCGTTGCACCGGCAACTCGCCCGCACCGATGCGCTGATCGTGATCGGAACTGGCACGGCAGCATTGGAAGTCGCCGCCGAAATCGCCGCGCGGGGCGGGCCGGTGCTGTCGGCGCATCTGAAGCCGGCCGAGGCCTCGCTGGCCGCGCTCGCCGGCAAGCGCGTGCTGGCCTTCGCCGGGATCGGCGATCCCGGCCGCTTCTTCCGGACGCTGCGCGCCGCCGCCATCGAGGTGGTGCGCGAACGCGCCTTCGCCGATCATCATCCGTATTCGCAAGGCGAGATCGAGGCGCTGACTGCCGAAGCCGCGCGCGAGGCGCTGACGCCGGTGACGACGGAAAAGGATCTGGCGCGGCTGCGGTCGGCCGGGGCGCTTCCGTCCTGGGCCCGCGCCATCGTGCCGTTCGCGGTGACGCTCGAATTCGAGGATCCCGCGGGATTGCGGAAGTTCATGTCGCAGCGGTTGTTTCAGGCACGCGAGAAGAAATTTCGTGCTCACTGATCGCGGATCAGGATCAGCCGCCCGTCTTCGAGTCCGGCGATCAGCGCGAGCTTGCCGTTGAACATGGTGGCGCCGATATCGGTCGCCATCCGCGCCGGCAACCGGACCCGGGCAATGTCGCGGACTTCGGGTGCAAAGCCGATGATCCGCAGGGTCCTGCGATCGAGGCTCGGCACCGCGAGATCGGGATGGCCGTCGCCGTCGAAATCCTCCGTCCAGCTCAGGCCGAGCGCGCGCGAACCGATGAAGTGATTGGACACGTCGACGACCTCGGCGGTCTTGATCAGCTTGCGGTCGTTCCACGACCATAGCTCGAGACGTCCGACGACATGGGGCTGCCGGACCAGCGCGATGTCGGTGGTGCCGTTGCCGTCGAAATCGGCGATCCCCGCCGGATTCAGCCAGGCATGGGCACGGCCGATCGGCGGCGTCTCGGCGGCGATCGTCATGCTGTCGGTATCGATGACCGCGAGCGCCGATCCGCGATCGAGATATGATTTCACCACGACGATCCAGTCGCGTCCCCCGATCGAGGCGATGCGCGGAAAGAGATCCTCGAACACCGCGTCGCGGCCGAGCGTCACGCGGCCGCGCCGCCCGTCGCGCCGTTCGATCACGACGCTGCCGGCCTCGATCGCATCGCCCAGCACCGCATGGCCGTAACGGTTGGTCGGCGCGGCAAGCCAGGCGCGCGCGACCTGCGCGGTGCCGATGGCGACGCGTCCGTCCGGCAGTGCATCGGGAGGCAGCGCGGGGCGGGCGGGCGGCTCCGTGCGCGCCAGGGTCGGTGCATCCTTCGCGAGCCGGTACCACTTCGCGCCGATCTCGATCCTGACGATGCCGTTCTCCACGTCGACCGCCGTGGCGCGGCCCGGCGCGGTCACCGTTTCGGCACGCCACTCCGCCGCCGCGGGAGCGCTGACCGCGAGCGAAAAGGCGATGGTGGCACGAAGCAGCATGGGGACCCTGAAGGCTGCGCCAACTGGCGGGGTGGGAAGCACAAGACCTGGCTCGTCCGGCATTCCACCGGACGACGGAAATTCTCAGTCCGGTGGGTGGGCAAAGCGCAGCGTGCCCGCCATTCCGCGCCGTCCTTTGAAGGTGGTGGGCACGGCGCAGGAGCGCCTTTGCCCACGCTACGATCTCAGCCCTTTACCGCCGCCGGATAATGCCGCTGCAATACCGCATTCGGAATCGCGTAGGCCTCCTGCAGGTCGACGCTCCAGTATTTCAGCTCGTCGAGCGGTATGCGCGCGTCGGTCACCGCGCAGCGCACATAGGTTCCCGGCGAGATCACGCGGAAATCGCCATCCAGATACTGCACCTGGGCTTCGCCATGGCCCGAGGGGCCGAATTTATTCAGCACGGTTGATCGTCTCCGGCCAGTCCCCGGGGATTCAGGGCTCAGGCCTGTGTTCTTCCAGAATGCGATCTAACATAGATAGGCCGTGGTGTCCGCCCGTCAAACCCACCGATTTGTGATGGTTTTCGGCTTTTGACGCATGATAGCCTTGGGTGGCCTGAACTCCTGTCTTCCCGGCACCCTGCAACCCGGAGCACGATGCGCCTTCTGTCAGCCGCTGCATTCCTGACGCTCTCTGCCGCGGTGTGTGCCGCTGATGCGGCGCCGTTGCCGTCGCCGCATCAGGTCGAGATTCCCGTCAGCTCCGGCACCTTGCACGCGCAGCTCTACAAGCCCGTCGGCGACGGTCCGTTTCCGGTGGTGATCGCGCTGCATGGCTGCGGCGGCCTCGCCGGCCATTCCGGGCCGGTGCAGCGGCGCTACCGCGACTGGGCCGCCCCCTTGCTGAAAGGCGGCACAGCCGTGCTGCTGCCGGACAGCTACGGCTCGCGCGAGTTGGGGCCGCAATGCCGCGCCAGGGAGCGCGGCATCCTCGCCCGCCGCGAACGGGTGGCCGACATCATGGTCGCGCGGCACTGGCTGGCGCAACAGTCCTGGGTGGCGCAACACCGTATCAGCCTGCTGGGATGGGCGGAGGGTGCCAGCGCCTTGCTGTGGGCCGTGCGCCCGCAATCGCGCTGGCGCACCGCCGAGCCGGACTTCCGCTCGGCGATCGCGTTCTATCCGGACTGCCGGATCTCGTCGCGTCTCGGATGGAGCACGCGGGTTCCGACGCTGCTGCTGATCGGCGCCCGGGACGACATCAGTTCGCCGCCGGCCTGCCGCCTGATGATCGACGGCGCGCATGGGCGCAGCGCGCTGGCGCGGATCGTGGTCTATCCCGGCGCCTGGCACGATTTCGATCGCGCCAGTCTTCCGCTGCAGGCGATCGGCGGCGCGTCCGATCCGTCACTGCCCGAACGCGGCCATCTCGGCGCCGACCCGGCCGCGCGCGCGGACTCGGTGAGGCGCGTCACGGAATGGCTGGCAAGGTGAACTCTCTCGCGCCACGCGCGGTTGCGTGCGGAGGGGAGAAGAAAAGCGCATGAGTCTAAAACAGACTTCCCTGCCCAGCCGGCTTGACAACGCGCTTGGGCATCGCGCCCTTCGGCTCGCCCACCGCCGGCTTCACCGGACGTGTCGCGACCGGCCGGTCCGCGTCCGCGGTCGCGCCGACGCGGCCGTCGGCGAATTCGATGTTGAGACAGGCGCCCGGGCCGATCTCGGATGCGGCGTGGACGGGCTGGCCCCGCTCATCGCGCACCAGGGCAAACCCGCGCGCGAGCACGCCGCGATAGGATAGCGCCGACAACAACTGTCCGCTGTGGGCGACCCGCGCATCGAGCCGCTGCATCACGGTGGCGACCGCGCGCCGCGCGCGCTCGGCCAGCCGCAAGGTGCGTTCGCGCTGGCGCGCGATGGCTTGGCGCTGCGCCTGCGCATTGGAGAGCTTCGACGCTTTCAGGCGAACCTCGAGGCCGGCAAAACGATCGCGGCGACGGCGCACCAGCGACCGCGCGCCATTGCTCAGCCGCTCGCTGTTGATGGTCAACCGTTGCGCGGCGTGGCTGACCTGCGCGTGCAGGACTCTCAGCGTCAGTTTGGCGCTGCTCGCCGCAAAACGGCGGAAATGCGCGTGGGTATTGGCTTTCAATCCGCGGGGCAGGGCGCTCGCGGCGCCGTCCAGCCGCTGCCGCGGGATCGCCAGCAACTCGCCGGCAGCCGGCAGCGCCCGGGCTGCGGCGCGCAGCTCGTTGCGGCGGCCTTCCTGGGCGCGCTGCCAGCACAGCATGGTGCGCCGCGCCAGCGCGGACACCTCGACGAACAGTTCGGCGCGCACCGGCACCGCCATTTCGGCAGCCGCCGTCGGCGTCGGCGCGCGCTTGTCGGCGGCGAAATCGATCAGGGTGATGTCGGTCTCGTGGCCGATCGCCGAGATCAGCGGGATCATGCTTTCGGCGGCGGCGCGGACCACGATCTCCTCGTTGAACGACCACAGGTCCTCCAGCGAGCCGCCGCCGCGCGCGACGATCAGAAGATCCGGCCTTGGAATTCTGCCGCCTTCCGGCAGCGCATTGAAGCCGCGGATCGCGGCCGCGACCTGTTCGGCCGAGCCCTCGCCCTGCACCTTGACCGGCCATACCAGCACACGGCGCGGAAAGCGGTCCTGCAGCCGGTGCAGGATGTCGCGGATCACCGCGCCGGTCGGCGAGGTAACGACGCCGATCACCTCCGGCAGCCACGGCAGCAATTGCTTGCGCGCCTCGTCGAACAGGCCTTCGGCGGCGAGCTTCTTCTTGCGCTCTTCCATCAGCGCCATCAGCGCGCCGATCCCGGCAGGCTCGATCGCCTCGATCACGATCTGGTATTTCGACGAGCCGGGATAGGTCGTCAGTTTACCGGTGGCAATGACCTCCAGGCCCTCCTGCGGCTTGAACCGCATTCGGCCATGCACGCCCTTCCAGATCACCGCCTCGATCTTGGCGCTCTCGTCCTTCAGCGCGAAATAGCAGTGCCCGGAGGAATGCGGCCCGCGGAACCCGGAGATTTCGCCGCGCACCCGGACATGCCCATAGGCGTCCTCCACCGTCCGCTTCAACGCGGAGGACAGTTCGGACACCGTGAATTCCGGCGCGTTGAGAAGGGCTTCGGCTGCGGGCATTTGATCCATAGAATCGGGCTTTTTGGACCTGTGCGCAAGGGCTTGGCGCGACTCTCCAGGCCGGCAGGCACATATCCACATATGATCGGGGGTGTTTGTTGCGGCCCCCCGGCGCCGTGCTAAACCGTGAGCCTTATCGCGCGGCAACCCCCATCTGGCTGCATTCATGAACATCCTTCTGCTCGGTTCCGGCGGCCGCGAACACGCTCTGGCGTGGAAGATCGCGGCTTCGCCGCTGGTGACGAAACTCTGGTGCGCGCCGGGCAATGCCGGCATCGCGCGGGACGCCGAATGCGTGGCGCTCGATATATCGGATCATGGGGCGGTGATCGATTTCTGCAGGATCAACAAGGTCGATTTCGTCGTGGTCGGGCCGGACGCGCCGATCGCGGCCGGTATCGTCGACGATCTCAATGCCGCCGGCTTCAAGGCGTTCGGGCCGACCCGGGCGGCCGGGCAGCTTGAGAGTTCGAAGAGCTTCACCAAGGCGCTGTGCCGCGCCAACGCCATTCCGACCGCCGGCTACCAACACTTCACCGATGCGGACAAGGCAAAGGCCTATATCCGGGCGCAGGGCGCGCCGATCGTGGTCAAGGCCGACGGTCTTGCCGCCGGCAAGGGTGTCGTGGTGGCGATGACGGAAGCGGACGCCCTCGCCGCCGTCGACATGATGTTCGGCGGCGGTTTTGGCGAGGCCGGCGCCGAGGTGGTGGTCGAGGAGTTCATGGCCGGCGAGGAGGCCTCGTTCTTCGCGCTGTGCGACGGCGAGCACGCGCTGGAGCTTGCGACGGCGCAGGACCACAAGCGCGCCTTCGACGGCGACCAGGGCCCGAACACCGGCGGCATGGGAGCCTATTCGCCGGCGCCGGTGCTGACGGACGCGATCCGCGCGCAGGTGATGGAAGAGATGATCCATCCGACGCTGCGCGCGCTGGCCGCCATGGGCTCGCCCTACAAGGGCGTGCTCTATGCCGGGATCATGATCACGAAGGATGGTCCCAAACTCGTCGAATACAACGCCCGCTTCGGCGATCCGGAATGCCAGGTGCTGATGCTGCGGATGATGTCGGACATCGTGCCGGCGCTGATCGCCTGCGCCGACGGCCAGTTGAAGAATTTCAGCCTGCGCTGGTACGACGAGGTGGCGCTGACGGTGATCATGGCGACGAAAGGGTATCCCGGCGACTACGGCAAGGGTTTTGTCATTGATGGCCTCGACGATGCCGCGGGCGTCGACGGCGTCGAGATTTTTCACGCCGGCACCAAAGCCGACGGCGGCAAGATCCTCAGCAATGGCGGCCGTGTCCTGAACATCTGCGCCACCGGCAAGACCGTGACCGAGGCGCAAGGCCGCGCCTACGCCGCGGTCGACCGGATCAAATGGCCGGAGGGCTTCTGCCGCCGCGACATCGGCTGGCAGGCGGTGGCCAGGGAGAAGGCTGGCAAATAATCCCGTCATTCCGGACGACGCGCAAAGCGCGTCGATCCGGAATCCCGAGATTGTTTGGCTTCGTCGCCCCATCTCCGGATTCCGGGTTCGGCGCAGCGCGCCGCCCCGGAATGACGGCGTGAATCAGTTTCGTAGGGTGGGCAAAGCGAAGCGTGCCCACCGTCTTCGCTTCAACACCTGAGTGGTGGGCACGGCGCAAGCGCGCCTTTGCCCACCCTACGCAAGGACGACTAAAGCAAATCGCCGCCCGCCGCACTCGCCGTCGTCCCGTGCTCCTTGAACGCCTTGATGACGTTCTTGCCGATCTTCCACTTGTGCACCTCGTCGGGACCGTCGACCAGCCGCTGCGAACGCACCTGGGTGTACCACTTTGCCAATGGCGTATCCTGGCTGAAGCCGAGCGCGCCGTGCAGCTGGATCGCGGTGTCGATCACCTTGTGCACCATGTGGGCATGGAAGATCTTCGCGATCGAGTTTTCCTGGCGGATGTCGAGGCCCTTTTCCGCCTTGTAGGCGATGTGCAGCAGCATCAGCCGGCCGATATAGAGTTCGCTGGCGCAATCGGCCAGCATGAACTGCACGCCCTGGCGGTCCGACAGCAGCGAGCCGAAGGTGGAGCGCTGGGTGACATGGGCGACCGCCATGTCGAGCGCGCGCTGCGCCTTCGCGACATTGTGCATGCCGTGACGCAGGCGGCCATAGGCGAGGCGGTGCTGGCCCATGTTGAAACCGTTGCCTTCGCCGCCGAGCAGATTGTCGGCCGGCACCTTCAGGTCCTTGATTTCGATCTCGGAGTGGCCGCCATGCAGGATGTCGTCATGCGGACCCTCGATCGCCATGTTGGCGACGTTGCGCTTGATGATATAGCCGGGGTTCGGCAGTTCGACGATGAAGGTCGAATGCTGCTTGTGGCGCGGTGCGTTCGGATCGGTCCTGGCGACCACCAGCGCCAAGTCGGCGACGCTGGCCGAAGACGAGAACCACTTCTCGCCGTTGAGGATGTAATTCTCGTTGCCGTCCTTGACCGCTGCGGTCTGCATGCCCGTGGCGTCGGCGCCGGCCGCCTTCTCCGTCATCGAGAAGCAGATCCGCTTGTCGCCGTTGAGCAGCGGCTTCAGGAATTTTTCCTTCTGATACTCGGTGCCGTGGGCGAGGATCGTCATCATCGAGGCGTCGTCGGGCCCCTGGGTGTTCATCGACAGCGCGCCCAGCATGCTCTCGCCGAGTTCCATCTGCACCAGCGCGTTGGCGAGCGGGCCGAGGCCCATGCCGCCATATTCCTTCGGCACCCACGGACACCACAGACCCTGCGCGCGGGCCTTTTTCCGCAGCGGTCCCAGCACTTCGGCGAGCGGCTTGGTGTCGAGTTCCTTTTCCGCAGGGATGCATTCATCATGCACCCATTTGCGGACTTTTTCGCGGATCGCCTTGGCTTCGGCCGGAATCTCGAAATCGATCGACATGGCATTTCCTCATCTGGTTTATTGTTGACGTGCTTGAGCGATGGCATATATCCGCCGCGCGCCAGCGGCAACGGCAAACAATGTTTGAAGCATGATCGTCATACCCCGCGCAGGCGGGGTATCCCGTATGCCGCGGCGGTTGTTATTGATCGGAATGCCGGTGTTTACTGGATCATCCGCCGGAGCCTGCCATCGGGCGCGCATTCGCGCGACCCGGTGGCGGATGATGACGTCGAGGAAGACGGAAGAGTGTGAACATGCCCGATCTCGCCGACCTGTTTCCCGGATATTCCGCCGAATGGATCAACACCCGGTCGGGCCGCATTTTCGCCCGCGTCGGCGGCAAGGGGCCGCCGCTGTTGTTGCTGCACGGCTTCTCCGAAACGCATGTGATGTGGCACCGCGTCGCGCCGCAGCTGGCCGATCAATTCACGCTGATCATCGCCGACCTGCCCGGGTACGGCTGGTCGGACATGCCCGAAAGCGACAGCGAGCATACGCCCTACACCAAGCGCACGATGGCCAACACGATCGTCGACGCGATGGAGCAGCTCGGCCATGTGCATTTTGCACTGGCCGGCCACGACCGCGGCGGCCGCGTCGCCTATCGCCTCGCGCTCGATCACCCCGGGCGTCTGTCGCGGCTGGCGGTGCTCGATATCCTGCCGACCCTGGACTATTGGGAGCGGATGAACCGGCTCTACGCACTGAAGATCTACCACTGGACCTTCCTGGCGCAGCCGTTTCCGCTGCCGGAAACCCTGATCGGGAGTAACCCGGATTTCTTCCTCAAACAGAAGATGGCGAGCCAGACCAAATCGAAAGATCTCGACGCCATCGATCCGCGTGCGCTGGAGCATTACCTCGCCCCGTTCCGCGATCCCTCGCGGCTGCACGCGATGTGCGAGGACTACCGCGCCGGCGCCTATGCCGATTTCGAGATCGACAAGGCGGACCGGGATGCCGGCAAAAAGATCACCATCCCGATGCTGGCGCTGTGGGGCGATGCTGGCATCGCAAGTGCCGCAGCGACGCCGCTCGACACGTGGCGGAAGTGGGCGACCAATGTGCGGGGTGCGCCGGTCGATTCAGGGCATTTTCTGACGGAGGAGAATCCGGACGCGACGGCGAAAATGTTGAAGGAGTTTTTTGTGGCTGCCTGATTGAGGCGCAAATCGAGCACCACCACAACTCGTCATCCCATCGCAACAACACCATAGCAGGTGTTGCACTTGTTCTGTGAACCAAGGGGATCAGTACGCCGCGGCCTATCGGTTGAACTCTACCGTGGGATACTGGATCATCCGCTGGAGCCTGTCATCGGGCGGCGCGAAAGCGCCGACCCGGTGGCGGATGATGACAGCGTCGTGCGGCAGCGAGCCCTCACCGCCTCACCTTGAAAAAATCCTTCAGCAGCGTCGCCGCCTCGGTCTCGCCGACCGCCCCATAAACCTCCGGCACGTGATGACAGGTCGGCGACGCAAAGAACCGTACGCCGGACTCCACCGCGCCGCCCTTGGGATCGGACGCGCCGTAATACAGCCGCCGGATCCGCGCCAGCGAGATCGCGCCGGCGCACATCGTGCACGGCTCCAGCGTGACGTAGAGGTCGCAATCGACCAGCCGCTCGGTGCCGATCGCGTCGGCGGCCTGCCGCAGCGCCAGGATCTCGGCATGGGCGGTCGGATCGCGGTCAGTCAGGGTGCGGTTGCTGGCGGTGGCGATCACCTCGTACCCCCGGACAATCACGCACCCGATCGGGACTTCGCCGGCTTTTCCGGCGTTTTTGGCCGTTTTAAGCGCCAAATCCATGAAAGAAGGAACGGTGATGCCTCGTATCATCGGAAGAAACCTGCTATGAGAGCCGCATTCAGCAAAAGTGGATGCCGGTTTTGCGTGACAATGCGCCTTGAGCCAAGCGCGCGCGCGTACTCGCTATGACAGCCCGTCCACATCCGCCTGACCGCATTTCATTGAATACGAGAGACATTCATGCCCCGCGATAACGACAAAAACAACGATTCCCGCGGCCGGCGCGATCGCCCTTCCGGCGGCAAGGGTCGCTCCGGCGCGGCAAGGGGACCGGAGAAGAAATTCGCCAAGCGCGGCTTTGCCGGCAAGGACTTCGCTGGAAAGAGCGACGGCGCCAGGCCCGACGGCGAGCGGCGGCCCTATTCCGGAAAACCGGACGGCGCCAAATCCTTCGGCAAGAAACCCTATTCGGGCCCGGGCAAGCCCTATGCCGGCAAGCGCGAAGGTCCGCCGCCGCGCCGCGACGGCGATGCGCCCCGGCCGCGGTTTAACCGGGATGATCGCGCCGGCGGCGGCGAGAAGCGTCCGTATGCACCGCGCGGCGATCGCCCCGGTTTCAATCGCGATGACCGCCCCCGCGGCGACGGCGAGAAGCGCCCCTACACTCCGCGCGGAGATCGTGGCGACCGTGGCGATGCCCGTCCGGCCGCGCGCTTTTCCGACCGCAAGTTCGGCGACAAGAAGCCTCACACGCCGCGAGAAGGTGGCGGCGAGAAGCGCCCCTATACCCCGCGTGGCGACCGGCCGCAGGGCGATCGTCCCTATAGCGCGCGTCCCTCGCGCGAAGGCGATCGGCCGCGCGGTGACCGGCCCGAGCGAAAATTCGGCGGCGACAAGAAATTTTCGTCCCGTGGCGCGCCGGACCGTGGTCCGCGCAAGGATTTCGGCAGCCGCGACCGCAACAGCGGCCCGGGCGATCGTGGTCCGGATCGCGGCGAGTCGAAGCCGTGGCAGAAGCGCGATGCGTCTTCGCCCGACCATGCCGGCCGCAATTCGCGTCCGCCCCGCGACGGCGCGCGCAATTTCGACAAGCCCCGTTTCGACAAGCCTCGTTTCGACAAGCCCCGCGAAGAGCGCGGCGGCGCCGAGCGTCCGCGTTTCTCGCGCCCGCGCGAGGATCGTCCCCAGGGAGATCGTCCGTTCCGCGAGCGTCCCAAATTCGACCGTCCGCGCGAAGGCGGCAGCTCCTGGCAGGAGCATCCGCGCAGCGAGGCACCGGGAGAGAGGCCGCGCCGCGACAACGAGGACGACAGCAAGGTCTTCGCCAAACGCCCGGCGTTCGGCGGCCGCGGCGAATACCGCGAGCGCAAGCCCGAATTCGAAAAGCGCGCCGCCCGCCCGCCGCGCGAAAAGAAATCCGGCGAGCGCATCGCCAAGGTGCTGTCGCGCGCCGGTCTCGCCTCGCGCCGCGACGCCGAGGAATGGGTCGTGCAGGGCCGCGTCAGCGTCAACGGCCGCGTCATCAATTCGCCGGCGCTTGACGTCACCGAGAACGACGTCATCACCATCGACGGCAAGCCGTTGCCGCCGCGCGAGCGCACCCGCCTGTTCATGTTCCACAAGCCGCGCGGCCTGATGACCACCCATGCCGATCCGGAAGGCAGGCCGACGGTGTTCGACAATCTGCCGGAGGGCCTGCCGCGGCTGATCTCGATCGGCCGGCTCGATTTCAACACCGAGGGCCTGCTGCTGCTGACCAATGATGGCGGGCTGGCGCGCGCGCTGGAACTGCCCGACACCGGCTGGCTGCGGCGCTATCGGGTGCGCGCCCATGGCGAGGTGACGCAGGGCCAGCTCGACGAGCTGAAAAAGGGCGTCGAGGTCGATGGCGTCAAATACGGCCCGATCGATGCGACGCTGGAGCGCGACCAGGGCGCCAATGTCTGGCTGGTGTTCGCCATCCGCGAAGGCAAGAACCGCGAAGTCCGCAACGTGATGGCGCATCTCGGGCTCGAGGTGAACCGGCTGATCCGGATTTCCTACGGTCCGTTCCAGCTCGGCGAACTCGAGGAAGGCCAGGTCGAGGAGATCAAGACACGGGTGCTGCGCGAGCAGCTCGGCGAGAAGATCGCCGAACTCGCGGGCGCCGATTTCAACCGGCCGATGCCGGGCGAAGCCGGCGCCAAGGCTGACGACGAGGAGGCGCCGCGCGGCAAGAAGCCGTTCAAGCCGGCCGGCAAGAGCGGCCTGATCGCCGACCGCAAGGGCCGCCGCGTGCTGGTGCAGCGCACCGGCAGCGACGAAGCCCGCGCCCGCAACGAGGCCGAAGCGTCCGGCTACGGCCCGCCGCGCCGCCCGCAGCGCGGCTACCACGGCAAGCGCGATCTGAAGCCGCGGGACGAGTAAGGTCTTACGTGAGTTTGGAATCAAAGCCTGCGACGAGTCCGGTCTTACCTCTCCCTTTGGGAGAGGTCGAATTGCGAAGCAATTCGGGTGAGGGGTCACGCTCCACCGATAGACCGTACCCCCTCACCCCGACCCTCTCCCCATGGGAGAGGGGGCGCACCTCCGTTGCCCCGACACCGGAGGCTTCGCTTCGACACAAGGGACCCGCACTCTGATGCGCGTCGTTGGCGGACGGCTGAAGGGCCGCAATCTGGCGTCGCCGTCGTCGAACGACATCCGGCCGACGGCGGACCGTTTGCGCGAGTCGCTGTTCAATATCCTGATCCACGCCTATGGCGACCCGGTTCAGGACGCGCGCGTGCTCGACCTGTTCGCCGGCACCGGCGCGCTCGGCATCGAGGCGGTCTCGCGCGGTGCGTCGTTCGCGCTGTTCGTCGACAATGGCGCCGAGGCGAGGGCGCTGCTGCGCAACAATGTCGAGGCGCTGGGTCTCGGCGGCGTGACCAAAGTGTATCGCCGCGACGCCACCAATCCCGGACCGGCGCATCCGATGGAGCCGTTCTCGCTGGTGTTCCTCGATCCGCCCTACCGCATGAAGCTCGCCGAAAAATCATTGGCCGCGTTGCGCGACGGCGGCTGGCTGACGCCGGGCGCACTGCTGGTGGTGGAAGAGCACAAGGCGGCGGCGTTTGCCGCGCCGGAGGGATTCGAGGAGCTCGAGCGGCGGGCGTATGACGATACGGAATTTACGTTCCTGCGCTTCACTTCGTAGGGTGGACAAAGCGCAGCGTGCCCACCGTTTCCGACCCGTCCTCTGTGTGGTGGGCACGGCGCAAGCGCGCCTTTGCCCACCCTACCATTTTACTTACGTTCCTCACGTTTAAGGTAAATAATTACCGATTTCTTCATTGCATGGGGTTGTTTTCGATATTTTGAAAATGGGGACGTTTACCGTCTGCCGAACAGCTTCTCGATATCGCTCAGCTTCAGTTCCACGTAGGTCGGCCGGCCGTGGTTGCACTGGCCGGAATTCGGCGTGTCTTCCATCTCGCGGAGCAGCGCGTTCATTTCCTCCGGCTTGAGGATGCGCCCGGCGCGCACCGAGCCGTGGCAGGCCATGGTGGCCGCGACATGCATCAGGCGGCGTTCCAGCGGCAGCGCCTCGTCCCATTCCGCCATGTGTTCGGCGAGATCGCGCAGCAGCGAGCCGGCATTGGCCTTGCCGAGCAGCGACGGCGTCTCGCGCACCGCGACAGCACCAGGGCCGAAGGAGTCGATTGCCAGTCCGAACGTCGCCAGTTCCACGGCGCGATCGAGCAGTTGTTCGACGGTGGCTTCGTCGAGTTCGACGATTTCCGGAATCAACAAAATCTGTCGCTGCACGCCGTTGCGCGCCAGCGACGCCTTGAGCTTTTCATAGACGATGCGCTCATGCGCGGCGTGCTGGTCCACCACCACGAGGCCGTCGCGGGTCTGGGACACGATATAGGTCTCGTGAATCTGCGTCCGCGCCGCCCCCAGCGGACGGTCGAGCAGGTCGGCGGATGGCGCCTCCTGAAAGCGCACGTCGGCGGTCGGCGTGCCGACATCGAAGGCGGCCTGTCCGGGCTCGGCGAACGCGGTCGCCGCCGATCCCTCGAAGCCCGGCATCGGGCCGGACGGGTAGGCCGGCGAGCGCCGCCAGTCCCAATTGCCGGGCCGCGGCTCAAACGACGGGCGGAACGAGGCAAGGGCGGCGCCGTCGCTGTTGGCAGCGGTGCGCCGGCCCTCGCGCGCCAAACCTTCCTTCAGCGCGTGCACGATCAGGGCGCGGACCAGGCCGGCATTGCGGAACCGGACTTCGGTCTTGGCCGGATGCACATTGGCGTCGACCTCCTGGGTATCCAGCGTCACGAACAGCGCCACGACAGGATGGCGGTCGCGCGGCAGATAGTCGGAATAGGCCGCGCGCACTGCGCCGAGTATCAGCTTGTCGCGCACCGGCCGACCGTTGACGAACAGGTACTGCCCGAGCGCGTTGGCGCGGGTCAGCGAGGGCGCCGCGGCAAAGCCCTCGACCACCACGCCATCGCGCTCGCTGCGCACTTCGATGGCGCTGGAACGAAAATCCGCACCCAGGATATCGCCGAGCCGCGTCAGCCGTCCGGCGGCGCCGGGCAGGGCGGCGGCCCAGGTCACCGGCGCGCGTTCCTCGCCGGCCAGCGTGAAGGCGATATCGGGCCGCGCCATCGCGAGGCGGCGCACCACTTCGCGGATCGCCTCCGCCTCGGTGCGGTCGGTCTTGAGAAATTTCAGCCGCGCCGGCGTCGCGTAGAAGAGATCGCTGACCTCGACCCGGGTGCCCTGGCTCAGCGCCGCCGGCATGATCGCGGACTTGACGCCGCCTTCCACCGCCAGCGACCAGGCATGCGGCTCGCTTAGATGGCGCGTGGTGATCCCGAGCCTCGAGACGGCGCCGATCGAGGGCAGCGCCTCGCCGCGGAATCCGAGCGTGCGGATCCGCAACAGATCCTCATCGTCGAGTTTGGAGGTGGCGTGGCGGTCGACCGACAGCGCCAGATCGCCATGGGTCATGCCGCTGCCGTCGTCGGTGATGCCGATCCGCCGCCGTCCGCCGCCATCGGTGAAGATGTCGATCCGGCTGGCGCCGGCGTCGATGGCGTTTTCCACCAGTTCCTTGACCACGCTCGCCGGACGCTCGACCACTTCGCCGGCGGCGATGCGGTTGACGATCTGTTCGGGGAGCTGGCGGACAGGCATGGGGCGACTCGTGGAATGAAGCCCCAATCTAGGGGCTCTTGCCGGGTGAGGGGAGCCCGCGCAGGCGAAACTCCGCAACTCTCCCCGCTGTTATCGTATTCAGTCGTCGAATCCGCCGGAGCCGCGCTTCGACTTGACGTCGCTGCGGCGCTTCTTGCCTTCCAGCCGGCGCTGCTTCGAGCCGAAGGTCGGCTTGGTGGCGCGGCGCGGCACCGGCCGCACCATCGCTTCCCGCAACAGTTCGAGCAGCCGGTCGGTGGCGTCGGCGCGGTTGCGCTCCTGGGTGCGGAAACGCTGCGCATGGATCACGATCACGCCGTCCTTGGTCATGCGCTGGCCGGCGAGCCGGTTCAGCCGCAATGCGGCGTCTTCGGGGAGCGTGATGCGGCGCGTGTCGAAACGCAGTTGGGCCGCGGTCGAGAGCTTGTTGACGTTCTGCCCGCCCGGGCCGGAGGCACGGACGAAGGTAATCTCGATGTCGTTCTCGTCGATCGAAAGGTCGCGGGAAATCCGCAGCATGCGTCACCGGTGGCGCGAGCTTCCCCAAGCGGGAATCGGCTGATGCAGGATAGCGGGTTTGCTGGTGCCGCTGAAGTCGGCGTCTCCCCGGATGCAGCGCAGCGCCTGGCGTTTGCGTCGTGGCGCGCTGCCTTAGTTCTTCGCGGTGGGCGGGGTTGCCGCAGCCGGCTGGACGGCGGCCTGCGGGGCGCGGCCGACGACCACGGTGAGCAGGCCCTGCCCCCACAACCGCCGGGCGGCCTTTTTCGCGTCGTCCAGCGTCACCGCATCGACGATGGCGTTGCGTTTCTCGATGTAGTCGATCGGAAGCCTGTCGAGCTGGTACTGCAGCAGAGCCGAGGCCAGCTTCGAGGAAGTGTCGAGCGCCAGCATCTGCGAACCCTTGAGATAGGACTTGGCCTCGTCCAGTTCCTGCTGGGTCGGGCCTTCCGCCGCGATGTCGCGGATTTCCTTTTCGATGGCGTCGACGGTCTCGCCGGCGCGGTCGGCGCGGGTACCGGTGGTGCCGATGAAGATGGCGGAGTGCTCCATCCACAGCAGCGATTCATTGACCGAATAGGCCAGGCCGCGCTTCTCGCGGACTTCCCGGTAGAGCCGCGACGACAGCCCGCCGCCGCCGAGAATGTGGTTGACGATATAAGCGGCCATGAAATTCGGATCATTGCGCTTGATGCCGGGGCCGCCGAACGTCACCACGGTCTGCGGCACGTCGAGCGGAATGAAGGCGCGCTGCGGCGGCTTGGCGGCATCCACCTCGGCCACTGGCGTCAGTTTTGCCCTGGCCGGCAATCCGCCGAAGGTCTTGTCGAGCAACTGGCCGAGCGTGGCCGGGTCGACATCGCCGACCACGGCAATCCGCAACGTATCCTTCGCCAGCACGCGGCGGACGTAGTCCTTCATGTCGGCGGTATCGATCAGGGGTACGCTTTCCAGCGTGCCCTTGGCCTGGCGGCCATAGGGATGCTCGCCGAAGGCGACCTGCAGGAACTTGCGGCTGGCCAGCGCCGAGGGATTGGAAGAGTCGCGCCGCAGCCCCGAAGTGATCTGCGCGCGGATGCGTTCGACATCGGCGCTGTCGAAGCGCGGCGAGGTCAGCGCCAGCCGCAACAGGTCGAAGGCTTCGTCCCTGTTGTCCTTGAGCATGCGCAGCGAGCCGCGGAAATAATCCCGCGTCGAGTTGAAGCTCAGCTCGATGGCGCGGCGCTCGAGCCGCTCCCGGAACGTCTTGGAGTCCAGTTCGCCCGCACCCTCGTCGAGCAGGCTGGCGGTCATGTTGCCGACGCCGGGCTTGTTGGCCGGATCCTGCGTTGCGCCGCCGCCGAAGGCGTATTCCATCGCGATCAGCGGCACGGTGGCATCCTGCACGAACCAGGCTTCGATGCCTCCCGGCGAGACCAGATGCTGGATTTTGGCCGCGGCGTGCGACGGCACCGGCGTCAGCGACGTGATCGCGACGCAGGCGACCGCCGCCAATGCAAACCGACGCGCGAAAATCCCGAACGATGGGGCGAAATGGTTCACGAACGCTTCTCCTCGCGCTTGGGCGCGGTATCCTTGATCAGATAGCCCGTCACCGAGCGGTTCTTCTCGAGCCATTTTTGCGCGGCCTCGCGAACCTGTTCGGCGGTGACGGCACGAATGCGATCGGGCCAGGCCCGGATGTCCTCGATGCTGAGGCCGGAAGTCAGCGCGCCACCGTACCAGCGCGCCAGCGTCGCCTGATTGTCCTGGGCGTAGATCGCCTCGGCGATCAATTGGGTTTTGACGCGCTCCAGATCTTCCGCCCGCGCCGGGTTCCGTCCGACGTCCGCGATCACCTCGTCAATCACTTGCTCGATTTGCGAAAAATCCACGCCAGGCTTCGGCGACACCGCGATCACGAACTGCGTCGCATCGAGCGCGGTGCCCTGGTAGCCGGCGCCGGCGGTGACCGCGAGCGGGCGGTCGATCACCAGGGCTCGATAGAGATAGGAATTGGCGCCGCCGCCCATCAATTGCGCGAGCACGTCGAGTGCTGCGCTTTCGCCCGCCGCGGCGGTGTTGGCGGACGGCACCAGATAATAGCGCCGCACGCTGGTCTGTTCGACCCGGGGGTCGGACAACGTCACGGTACGCGGGGCCGCGGGCACCGGCTCCTGCGGCCGGACGCGCCGGGCGGGGATGTCGGGCCGGGCCGGGATGTCGCCATAGGCCTGCTCGACCATCGGGCGGATCTCGCCGGGCTCGACGTCGCCGGCGATCACCAGGATGGCGTTGTTGGGCGCATAGAAGCGCTTGTAGAACGCCAGCGCATCCTCGCGGTCGAGCTTCTCGATTTCCTGGCGCCAGCCGATCACGGGACGGCCGTAGGGATGGTTGAGATACAGCGCCGCCAGGATCTGCTCGGTCAGCCGCGCATCGGGGTTGTTGGCGACGCGCATGTTGAATTCCTCGAGGACGACGTCGCGCTCGGGCAGCACGTTTTCGTCCTTCAGGACGAGGCCGGTCATGCGGTCGGCCTCGAATTCCATCATCTTGGCCAGCTGATCGCGTGGCACACGCTGGAAATAGCCGGTGTAATCGGTCGAGGTGAACGCGTTCTCATTGCCACCGACCTGGAGCACGGTTTTGGAAAACCGGCCGGCCGGATGCTTGGAAGTGCCCTTGAACATCAGATGCTCGAGAAAGTGGGCGAGGCCGGATTTACCCGGCGTTTCGTCGGCGGAGCCGACCTTGTACCAGAGCATGTGGGTGACGACCGGCGTGCGGCGGTCCGGGATCACCACGACCTGCAGGCCGTTGCGAAGCGTGAACGTGGTGGGACGCTCCGACGTCACCGTGGTCTGGGCGCGAACCGTGCTTGCGGAAAATGCCAGTGTCAGGAACAGCGCGGCTGAGAGCGAAACGGCGAAGCGGGGTATGGACATCATGACCTGTCTGGCGCGCATTCCGTGAAAGTCGGTACCGGCTTTGCGACAGGAATACGCGCAAATGAGAAGCTTGCAGCGCGAACGGAAATGTCTGGACAACGCTGCGGCACGGTACACCGGGACAACACCGGCGGGCGTCACGAAGCCGAGAGGTTACAATAGATTAAGGCAGCGCCTATTCGCCATACTTGCCCGCAGCCGGGTTGTATTCCTTGTTCATCGATTCCTTCGGCCCGGTGCCATAGGCGAAGTTCGGCGACGGCGTCTGGTATCCGCTCGGCGGCTGCGTCAGCGATTCGCGGGTCGGCTCACCCTTGAACGGCGCGGTCTCGGTCTTGCTGCCGCCGAACAGGCCGCTGAAGCCGCCCTTGTAGCCGAGTTCCGAAGGGCTCAGGAGCAGGTTGCTGTTGGTGGCGCCGGGCTGGATCGGGTCGCTGTTGGTGCGGGCGGTACCGGCGGTCTTGCCGGCGGCCAGTTCCGCCGGAGTCAGGATGCGGGAGGCTTCCCGGGGGTCCTTGTTGTCCTTCTTGCGGGCTGCGGCCGCGGCCTTGCGCCGTTGCGCGTCGGGGTCCTTTGGCCAGTTCGGCGCGGGCACCTCGGCCGCCGCGGATGCCGGCGGCGGCAGATCGAGCCGGGGGGGTACCACCAGCGGCGACCGCTCGCGATACTCGATGCCGCGGTTCTCCATGTTGGTGCCGCCGATGCCGGCCATGATGCCTTCGATGATCTTCTCTTCGAAGGTCTTTTCGTCCTCGTCGTCGTCGGCGCGGGCGGCGCCCGCAGTCACCACAAGGCCGATGCCCAGCACGGCGACGGCGAGTTTCAGCCCCCGCCAACGGGTCCTCAATGGGTTCTGCACAATCCGGAAGCTGGCTTCGGTGTCGCGCATCACGCTGTTCCTGTTCAAAAATCTTCCGCTGGGGACGCCGATCTGAGGCGCAAAACTCCGCTCCGGCCCGCAGGGCTCGTATCAGCCGGGATCAGGGCGCTTTTGCGGCGGGTACCCCCAGGAAGGAATCATACAGCAGGGCCGCTACCCCGGCAACAATCGCCACGTCGGCAAGGTTAAACACGTACCAATTGAAGGTTTTTCCGCCGATCTGAACGTGGAACAGGGCGAAATCGACCACTGCGCCATAGGCGAAGCGGTCGATGCCGTTGCCGATGGCGCCGCCGATGATCAGGCCGAGGGCGATCGTCGCCAGCAGGGTTTGCGACCGTGCCATCCAGACCGCCAGCACCACCACCGCCACCGCCTTGATCAGCATCAGTCCAACCTGGACCCATTGGCTTTCGCTCTGGAACCACCCGAAGCTGATCCCGACATTCCAGGCCAGCACGAGGTCGAAGAACGGGGTGACCCGCACCGCGCCGCGGCGGGCGATGTCGAACACGAACAGCAGCCAGAGTTTTGTGGCCTGGTCGAGCACCAGGGCCGCGACGGCGGCGATCAGACCGGAGCGGAGGTGGGGGGTCATGGCGTAATGGCCAAGACGAAACACGTGGTCGTCCCCGCGATCGCGGGGACCCATACTCCGTGTCGCTGCTGATCTGGAAGGTGGCCGATCATCGTCTTGTATTCACCTCGGACGCCCGGGATTATGGGTCCCCGCCTTCGCGGGGACGACGATAAAGTATTGGACAACCAGGAGACTACACGCTCACGCCCAGCGCCTTCCATTCCCGCAGCGCCCTGGCGTCGCGCGGCGACACATCGGGATACTCGGCATCCTCGCCGACATCTTCCGAGATCTTCCACGACCGCGCGCATTTGATGCCGACGGCTTTCTCGACCACGACGGCGACACCTGGCACGTCATTGAGCCGGAATGCGCCGGCCGGCGCGTCGTCATTGGTCGCCATCGCGTTCGAGGTGATGAATACCTCGGCGAGATCGACATCGAACAGGGTGTTGAAGATATTCTTGTCTGAGACGTAGACCAGCGGCGACGCCTCCAGCGAGGAGCCGATGGTCTTGGCGGCGCGCTCGAGTTCCAGCGCGCCGGTCACGACTCGGCGGACGTCGCGGATGGTCTCCCATTTCGCCGCCAGAGCGTCGTCGCGGAACGCCTCGAACTCCGTCGGGAACAGCGTCAGATGCACCGAGGGTTCGGCGTCGGGCCGGTACATCCGCCACGCTTCCTCGGTGGTGAAACTCAGCACCGGCGCCAGCCATTTCAGGATCGCGTCGCAGATGGTGTCGATCGTGGTCAGCGCCGCCTTGCGCGCCGGCGACGAGGGCGGATCGCAATACAGCGTGTCCTTGCGGATATCGAAATAGAACGCCGACAGTTCGGTGTTCATGAACGCCGAGAGACTCGCCACCACGGTCTTGTAGTCGAATTCAGCGTAGGCCTTGCGCACGATGGCGGCCTGGCCGGCGAGCTGATGCAGCATCAGCCGCTCCAGCTCGGGCATGTCGGCGTGTTCGATCCGGTCGCCGGGCGCGAAATGCGCCAGCGTGCCGAGCATCCAGCGGATCGAGTTGCGCAGCTTGCGGTAGGTCTCGATGGTGTTTTTGAGGATTTCCGGGCCGATGCGCTGGTCGTCGGCATAGTCGGTGGCGCAGACCCACAGCCGCAGGATATCGGCGCCGGAATCCTTCATCACCTTTTGCGGCTCGACGGTATTGCCGACCGACTTCGACATCTTGCGGCCGTTCTCGTCGAGCGTGAAGCCGTGGGTCAGCACCACGTCGAACGGCGCGCGGCCGCGGGTGCCGCAGCTCTCCAGCAGCGACGACTGAAACCAGCCGCGATGCTGGTCGCTGCCTTCCAGGTACATCACGGTATCGGCGCCGCCATCGACCTTGCGGACAATATCGCCGAGCTGCGGAAAATGCTGACGGTCTTCCAGCACGAAGGCATGGGTCGAGCCGGAATCGAACCAGACGTCGCAGATGTCGTCGACCTTCTTCCAGTCCTCGGCCGCACGGGCCCCCAGAAAGCGTTCGCGAGCGCCGTCCATGTACCAGGCATCGGCGCCTTCTTCCATGAAGGCTTCGGCAATGCGTTGATTGACAATTTCGTCCTGCAGTATTTCGGCCGAGCCATCGCTCTTTTCGCGCACGAACACCGCAATCGGCACACCCCAGGCGCGCTGGCGCGAGATCACCCAGTCGGGTTTGCTGTTGACCATGCCGTTGATGCGGTTTTGGCCCGACGGCGGCACCCACTCGGCGACCGAAATGGCGTGCTGCGCGCGGGCCCGCAACGTGTCGCCCGGCTTCGCCTTGCCGTTATCGGCGACATCCTGGTCCATCGCGATGAACCATTGCGGGGTGTTGCGGAAGATCACCGGCTTCTTCGATCGCCAGGAATGCGGATATTGATGCTTGAGCCGGCCGCGCGCCAGCAGCATGCCGCGCTCGACCAGCGCCTTGATCACCGCCTCGTTGGCGTCGCCCTTTTCGCCCTTGTCATTGATGACGCGTTTGCCGGTGAAGCCCGGCGCGTGATCGGTGAAGGCGCCGTTCTCGTCGACGGTGTAGGGGATGGTGGTGTTGATGCCCCGCGACGCCAGATCGCGGCCATTTGCCATCCAGACCTCGAAATCCTCGCGGCCATGCCCCGGCGCGGTGTGCACAAAACCGGTACCGGTATCGTCGGTGACGTGGTCGCCTGGCAGAAGCGGCACGATGAATTCGTAGCCGCCGCTGATGCCCTTCAGCGGATGGGCGCATTCCACCGCGTCGAGCGTGTCGGCCGGCAGATCGCGCACCTTTTCATAGGCAGTGACCCGCGCCTGCTTGAACACGCCTTCCGCCAGCGCATCGGCCAGTATCAGGAGATCGCCATTCCTGGCCCAGTTGTCGCCGGGCGCATCGGAAACCTTGTAGAGCCCATAGGAAATTTTCGGCGAGAAGCTGATGGCGCGGTTGCCGGGCAGCGTCCAGGGCGTGGTGGTCCAGATCACGACGCTGGCGGCGGCAAGCGCGCCGAACGCCGGGGACACGACTGGAAACTTCACCCACACGGTATCGCTGGTGTAATCCTCGTATTCGATCTCGGCCTCCGCCAGCGCGGTCTTCTCCACCACGCTCCACATCACCGGCTTGGAGCCGCGGTAGAGCAGGCCGTTGGCGGCGAACTTCATCAATTCGCGCGCGATCTGCGCTTCGGCGGCAAAGTCCATCGTGGCGTAAGGGTGATCCCAGTCGCCGATGATGCCGAGCCGCTTGAATTCCTCGCGCTGCACGTTGAGCCATTTTTCGGCATAGGCGCGGCATTCCTTCCGAAACGCCACCATCGCGGTGGAATCCCTGAAGTCCGGCTTCTGCTTGCCCTTGGAGCGGTAGTTCTCTTCCTCGATCTTCCATTCGATCGGCAGGCCGTGGCAGTCCCAGCCCGGCACGTAATTGGAATCGAAGCCGAGCATCTGCTGGCTCTTGGTCACCACGTCCTTGAGGATCTTGTTGAGGGCGTGGCCGATGTGGATGTTGCCGTTGGCGTAGGGCGGGCCGTCATGCAGGACGAATTTGGCACGACCGGTGGCAGCCTCGCGCAGCTTGCCGTAAAGGCCGATCTCGCTCCAGCGCTTGAGGATTTCCGGCTCGCGCTGCGGCAGGCCGGCGCGCATCGGGAATTCCGTCTGCGGCAGGAACAGGGTTTTTGAATAGTCTGTAACGTCGGACTTTTGCGGCTTCTCGGACATGAATGCTCTGGTCTGGGCTCAAGGGGCGCTGGAACGCGATTCATCGCGGATGAATGGATAAGGTCCCGGTCTTGCGCCGAGCCTAAGCTCAGGCGGAAGCCGGGCCGCTAATGGGGATGGTGCGCCGCGCAAACATGGTGCTTTCCATAGCAGCCGGAGGGGGAAATCGCAAAGGCCTGCCGAGCCTTGAACTTCGATAATTGGACTTCGATAACAAGACGTTTCGCAAAAAAGAGGGATTTGGAGATGGTTGATGTCCGAAGCCTTCATTCCGGGATAGTGCGCTGGCATCAGATCCTGAATTTTGACTTTCCGGGCTGGATGGGAGCCCTTTATCGCCGGTCATGGGCCGGACCCGCTGGCATCGTCTTTTCAGATTCAATTTTCATGGAACAGAGACATGGCTTGGCAATCTCGCGGCGCGTTGCGCCCGAGGTTTGCCGGAAACTCGCCGCCCTCTCCAATCAGAGGGCGCGGGGAATGCCGGGCGCCCGATGCGCCCGATAGCCACGTGTGCAACGGGTAGTGGTAGAGCGCACACGTGTTGTCTGGTCACACCGGAATCACCCGGCACTCCCCGCGCGATGGTTTAGGCTTATACGTGGTCTCCCCGGTGATCGGCTTTCTTGCCACCGTCGCTTGCGGGACTGACCGCAAGCTTGACACCAGCACCGAGGTGTCAGGACCGCAC